>CAZEAV010000028.1:0-12917 GCA_964510215.1 uncultured Iamiaceae bacterium | reverse complement strand
GCCTCCACCGCGGCCCGGGAGAGCCCCGCGATGTCGTGATGGACCGGATCCTGTGACGAACTGAACGGGGTGGGGAGGCTGTAGAAGTGTCGGCGCATCCTCTACGCGACCGTGACGCCCAAGTCGTCCAGTGTGGTCAGAAGCTGCTCTGCCGAGTCGTCCCAGGAGAAATCACGGAGCACGGCGTCGGCTGACCGGGGGTCGCGTCGGGGATGGGTGAGCTGACGGTCGATCCCGGCGGCGATCGAGGTGATGTCGGTCGGTTCGACCCATGCTGCGGTGAGGTCGAGTTCGCGCAGCGGTGGGACGTCGGCGAGCACCGACGGTGTCCCGGCCGCCGCGGCCTCCAGCGGAGGGATCCCGAAACCTTCATAGAGCGGCGCATACACGAAGGTGGCCGCCGATGCGTACAGGTGGGGGATCACTTCGTCTGCCACGTAGCCGAGTCGGATCGGCGCCGAAGTGGTGTCACCGGCGCGGTGTTCACGGTGAGCGAAGATCGACGAGTGACCCTTGGCGCCGGCCAACACCAGGTTCACCTCAGGATGGTCGCGCTTGACCAGATCGAACGCGTCGAGCACCCGATCCAGGTTCTTGCGCGGCTCCTCGGTTGCCAGGGCCAACACGAACGGGCCGTCCGGGATGCCCAGGTCCCGCCGCTCATCGTCGGTCAGTTCGGTCCGCGTGCCGCCGAACGACGTGCCGACCCCGTTCGCGATCACCGTGATCTTCGACTCGTCGGTGCCACACACCGCCATCAGACGATCCCTCGTGAACTGCGACGGGACGAGAATGTGCTCGGCGTTTCTGGCCAGTGTGCAGGTGAGCGGTTGGATCCAGCGCCGGTAGTTGGGCGCGAACCACTCGGGATGCTCCAGTGGCGAGACGTCGTGGATCGTGACCAGGTGGTTGCGCAGAAAGGCCGGGCCGGTGTTGCACGGGCTCCACAGGAGGTCGTTCGGGCCCACCTCGATGGGGAGCCCGGTCTGTTCCCAAAGGTGCCCCAGCGGTGGCCGCGCCAGTCGGGGAGTGGGGCCGAGGAGCGGAATTCCTTCGGGAAGTCTCGAGGTGAGCTCGGTCGCGTACCGCTCCACACCGGTCACCGGTCGTTGGCGGAAGCGGGCGTTGATGACGAGCCTGCGCGTCGCACCCCGGCGGCGGGACAGGCGTCGCGGTTTGAACGTCGGTGGGTCGGCGGTCAGCGCGTGGGGTGGCGACGCCGAATGGCGCCGCACCCGCGCGGTCGAGACCGCCGCGTCCAACACCTCGTGGAACTTCTCGGCGCGCGCCGCCCAGGTGTCCCCCGTTCGTGGTGTCACCGCGGGGGGTGCCGCCACGACCTGTCGCACCGCGGCGACGAAGGCGCCCGCCTCGGTGACTCGGACGGGGGGGCCCAGTCCCCGGAAACCACTGACGGGGGTCGCGACCGTCGGGACGCCGACGGCCACACATTCGTATGCCTTGATGGGGTCGAGGCTCTCGGTGAACGGGGTGACCACGTGCGGCACGATCACGACGTCGGCGTGCTGGAGATACCCGGGCACATCTTCGTAGGGTCGGGCACCGAGCCGGATCACACCGGCGGCGTCGAGCTCGGAGCGGGACCGCCCGTCCAGCGCATCGGGTCCGACGAGCACCACGTCCAGCTCGGGAGCATCCCGCGCCAGCTCGCAGACCAGATCGACGTCCAGTCTGTCGGTGTGCAGTGTGCCCACATAGACCG
This sequence comes from uncultured Iamiaceae bacterium, assembly GCA_964510215.1. Taxonomy (GTDB): domain Bacteria; phylum Actinomycetota; class Acidimicrobiia; order Acidimicrobiales; family Iamiaceae; genus JAFDWI01. The sequence continues at coordinate 11,194 of CAZEAV010000028.1, read as the reverse complement.
CGCAGGTGCCGGCGGGGAGATCGTCCGGGCGCGGACGAGCGGTGATCAGGTGCTGGAAGTCCACCGCGTTGGGAATCAGCACCAGATCCCCTCGGATGGATTTCCGGGATTCCAGCAGTCCGCGGGAACACACCGTCACCGCTTCGCAGCGCTCGAAGAGTCTCTCCTCGTTCGCGCGGGCTTTCGCTGCTGCAGTGGTGTCGGCGACCTGGGTCCAGTCGTCGGTGATGTCGTAGACCGCGGGCCAGTCCACGCGATCGGCGAGTGTCGCGTAGCTCGGGTCGTTCACCCAGAGGCGTGGCCGGACGAGACCGAGTCGGGCCGCGGCATCGAGCACCTGAGAGTCCCGCAGGTCATCCGCGCTCGCGCCGAGCCTACGGGGGAGCCATTTCACCGGTTCGAAGCGGACGATCCTGCCGTCGGCATCGACCGGGCGGAGCCCGCGCGCACGGCGACGGGTCGAATGTCGGCGCCGCTCGTGTGCCACGTCGAATGCGGGTTCGACGAACAGCACGCGGAGATCCGGGTCGATCTCGAGCAGTTCACGGACGAAGAACTGATTCCGCCGCCATACTTCGTCCCACGCCTCGAGTGAGAGCACCACGAGTCCCTTGCCCGGCGCCGCGGTCGCCGGTGAGTTCAGCTCCACCGTCGCGGGCCGGGTGGCCAGCGCGCCGAGGAGGCGACGGGCGCGGCGTCGGTGAAGCGACGAGCGGGCGCCCAGGCCCAGCCCGCCTCGCAACATTGAGCCGACGAGGTTCGCCGCACGGAACGACACCAGGCCGCGGGCGCCGTGGTACTTGTGGACGTACAGCTCGCTGCCGCGGTCGAAATGTTCCGCCACGAGCGCGGGGCGTCCCTCCGGCCCATCGCTGGCGGCACCTCCGATGTGCGTGGCCATCGCGTTCGCCACGCGCACGACCGACCAGCCGGCGTCTTCGATGCGACGGCACAGGTCGGTCTCTTCGCCATAAAGCCAGAACCGTTCGTCGAACCCTCCCACGGGTTCGAACGCGTGGCGTCGCACCAGAAAGCATGCGCCGATGACGAACCCCCGATCGGGTTCGGCGAGGCGGACCCGATGCACGCCGAGCGCCTCTTCCCAGGCGTCACGCGGGTTGGGGTACGGCCACTGGACCTTCTGGCGTGTGCCGTCGGGGTGGGTCAGACGGGGGGCCGCGACCCCCACCGACGGATCATCGAGGGCTTCGGTGAGGCGTTCCAGCGCGAGCGACTCGATCACCGCGTCCGGGTTCAGGAACAGCACGAGTTTCGCCGTGCCCACCGCGGCACCGCGGTTGCATGCCGCGGCGAACCCGGCGTTGGTCTGACCGGCGATGACGGTGGCCCCACAAGACTCCGCGATGGCGACCGAATCATCCGAGGAGGCGTTGTCCACGACCACGACGTCGGCGTCGTCGGGGAGCGCGGCGAGCGCGTCACCCAGATGAGCAGCTGAGTTGTGGGCCACGAGGACCACGTCGAGAGTCACACTTCCTCCGTCGCGCGTCACCGCAGAGGACCATTTGGTCCGCGCGAATGGCTCGATCGTAGATCCTGGCCCTCCGATTCCAGGTGTCAAGGCGTAGAAATGAGCCGTGCGACCCACGCCGACATCGACGGCGTCACGCGCAGACGCGGCCGTAGAAGTCGGCGATCCGCCCGCACATCTCACCCACCGTCGGCCACCCGTCGACCAGTCGGGGACGGGTGGTGGGATCGGAGCCCTGGCGGATGATCGCATCCGCGAACCCAGTGACGTCGCCGAAGCGGGCGAGCGCATCGGCCGGAAGGATCTCGGGATTGCCGCCGACGTCGCTCGCGACGACGCCACAACCGGAACGCATCGCTTCCAGCAGGGTGTAACTGCAGTTCTCGAACCGGGACGGCAACACCACCACGTCGAGCTCCGCGAACGCGGCGCGCGCGTCGACATGGCCGGGGAAACGCACCTTGTTGCCGATGCCCGCAGCGTCGGCCCGCGCGACGAGCTCCTCACGTGCCGGGCCGTCCCCGGCGATCGTGAGCCGGGCGTCGGGGTGGGACTCGGCGACGAGGGCGAACGCATCGATGAGTGTCTCGAGGTCCTTTTCGGGTGCGAGCCGTGCCACCGTGCCCACGTGCATGCCCTGCTGTCGCTCGGCCCCGCGCTCAGCGCCGGGAGGCTCGTCGACGCCGTTGGGGATCACCTCGACCGTCAGCGAAGCCGGAGGATGCCATTTGTTCTCCACCGTGCGAAGCGTCGCCTGGGACACCGCGATGAGCCCGTCGAGACGGTGGAGGCGAAGCCGGTGGGACACGGCCATCGCCCGGGCCGCTGTCGGTGAGGCGTGATGGATCCCATCGTCGTCCGCGATGCCGTGCTCGGTCGACACCAGGTGTCCGCCGGAACCCGGGCCGGCGACCGCTGCGATCAGATCGGCATAGGCGAGGTGGGTGTGCACCACGTCGGGATGCAGTTCGGCGACGGTCGCGCGCAGGGACCTGATCGACTCGACCGCGCCCACGGGGCGGCCGAACGAGCCGGCACGGACGTCGAGCCCCCGCTCGCGGGCCAGATCGGCGAAGGGGCCGGCCGGACACAGCACGACCAGACGCCATCCCGGGACACCGTGACCTCCCACATCGAGCACGTGCCGGGCGACGCCGCCCAGATCGGCAACCGGGATGGGCCACAGCGACAGACGGTCCATGGATGCGCGCTCACCCATGGCCGTTCGTTTCTGTGATCGGGCGCTGGGAGTGCGCGACCCGGCGATAGAGCCCCGCCTGGCGTCGGGCAACTGCCGGCCAGGAGAAATCGGCTGCACGGGCAAGACCTCTGACGCGCATGCCGGCGCGTAGCGCAGGGGTGGTCCGGAGTGCTTCCAGCGCGGTGGCCAGACCGCGGGCGTCGCGTTCGCGCAGCACGATGCCTGCGCCGTCGGCGACCTCGGCGAGCGCGCCCGCATCCGACACGATCACCGGCACGCCGGCCGCCATCGCCTCGATCACGACGCGGCCGAACTGCTCCCGCCAGGAAGGGGTGTCCATCGACATCGCGACGAGTACGTCGAATCTCCCGTAGAGAGCGGGGAGATCGTCGTAGCCGACGAACCCGCGTACCGTCACGCGGTTCCCCAGCCGCCGCGCATCGATGGCCGAGCGGAGCCGATGCCCGTCGGGTCCGCTGCCGACGTAGGTCGCCGAGACCTCCGGCACCGCTTCGACGGCTCCGAGCAGCGTGAAGATCCCTTTGGACTCCTCGATGCGGCCCACGTAACCGACGTGCAGTCCCCCCTCGTGGGACGCGTGTGGCGCCGTGGCTGCTGGCGCGAACACCGTGGTGTCGACGCCGAGTCCCAGGTTCGCCACCTCGCCGGTGAAACCCTTCGCCTGCAGTACCGAGGCCACCGCATCGTTACAGGTGTGGACCGCGTGGGATTCCTGCAGCGCGCGCCGTTCCAACCAGCGGAACGGGGGTGGATACCGCTTGTAGATGTTCTGGGCGCTGTAGGACACCACCGGGGCGGTGACCCCGGCGCGACGCACCAGGGTCAGCACTTCGGCGGCCGCCAGTGACGCCGGTTCCTCGTGCAGGTCGATCACGTCGAATCGGGCGCCACGGAGCAGGCGCCACAGTGGCGCCGGTCGATACACGAAGCCGAAAGGATGCGAACCGAACGTCGCGGCGAAATCGACCGATTCGTCGGGGTCGCGCGACGCCTCGACGAGTGCCCCGCCCTCATTCCAGCGACGGGCCGAGACCGTGAACACCTCGACCCCTTGGTCGGCCAGGGCCCGGACGCGCCCGTGGCGCCACGCTGACACCACACCCGAGTGGCAGACCCACAGCACGCGCATTCGGTCACGGTCACCGACGTCGACGCTCACCGGGCAAGGGTGATCGCCGGCGGGCGCTCGGGCTGTGCGTCCGGCTCGACGAGCTCGGCCCGTTCCTCATCGAGACTCGCTGCGCCCACCGCGAGCCCGACGATGAGGAACGGCAGGGTGTTGGGGCCCGCCACCCAGAAGATGTCGAAACAGGTTGCGACGACGCGCGCGGCCAGGGCATAGAACGCCAACTCGCCCAGATCCGATCGCGTGGCCCGGGTCACGCGCAGTGCTGTCCAGAGCAGGAAGAGGAACGCCGCCAAACCCAGGAATCCATCGCTGGTCACCTCGTCCAGAAAGATGTTGTGCGGTTCGCCACCCGGCGCGCTCGGTTTGTTGAACCACTTCGGACCGATGCCCAGCGCGGGGTTGGGTTGCACGATGTCGTCCCAGGCGATGGAGTAGGTGATCTCGCGCGAACCCACGGATCCGAACTTGTGGGCCGTCCCCTCGTGGGCTTTTGCCTGGGACTGGTAGCTCCGTACCATCGCAACCGTCAACGCTCCTCCGAGCAGCAGGACCAGTGGCGCGATTCTCCACAGCCGGCGGGCACGGCGATGCCACGCGCTGCGGATGAAATACATGAGGATCACCGCGCCCAGCGCGGTCCCGGCACCCCGGGACTGGGTGGCCGCCAGGCCTGCCAGCAGTACGACGCCGATGGGCATGACCAGCGTGCGCGGCCAACGCAGGCGGCGTTCGGCAAGGAACACTGCCAAGATCGTCCCGACGAGCAGCGAGCCGGCGGCGTTTTTCTGCAGGCCCAGTGCATAGGCCGGGTCCAGGTTGTTGCTCAACGTGTCCACCACCGCGGCGACCGCGACGACCAGGGCCATGAGGACGAGGAGCCTCAGCGCCGCGGTCACCTTCCCGGTTCGAACGATCGCCGCGCCGATACAGACGCCGCCGACCACCATCACGAACCGGTGCACGATCTCGACCGCGCCCGCCGTGGAAGCGTGTGCGACCACCGCTATTCCCACGACGCCTGCGTACAGGGCGGCCGCGGCCAGCAGTCGGCGGAAGGCCCGGCTCCGCCAGGGGACATGGGGAAGTGCCGCCACCGCGCCGATGAAGCCGATGACATCCGCGATCGACATGTCGACGACACTCGGTCCCACCCGCCATGTGGCGAACGATGCCGGGAAGGCTGCCGACATCACCAGTGTCGGCCAGATCACGCACGACACCGCCAGAATCACGCCCGCGACCAGTGCGACCGCGGCGGTGACGGACGACGCGGCCAGGAGGGCCGCGCAGAATTCGGTGATCGTGAGCACGCCCACGCCCACGGACCCGACGACGCGCTCGCGCACTGCACGGCCCGCGCGCGGGCGGGCGTGGCGGCCCTTCCTCGTGGTCGGTTCCATCGGTGGTGTGCAAGTCCTCCAGGCGCGGTGCCATCATCCTACGGTGCAGCTTGTCGGCGCCCGTTGTTCCCGCGCTGCGCACGACCCGACTTCCGGGTGCCGGCCGGTGGGTCACTACGGTGCGCGGACCACCGCCTCAGCCATCGGACCGATGATCCCATGTACATCCGCCACCTCGTAGGCACCGACAATTTCGCCGGCGTGGAGCGCTACGTCGCATCGGTCTCTGTCGAACTCGCCCGGCGAGGGCACCGGGTCGACGTCGTCGGTGGGGCGCCGGGGGAGATGGAGGCGCTCCTGGACCGCTCCGGGGTCGCGTTCGTGCCGGCGGTCGGCGGCCGCGCGCTCGCGCGTGCGAACCTGGCCCGCCCGCGGCCTGATGTGGTGCACGCCCACATGACCGCCGCGGACGTCGTGGCGGTCGCCACCCGCCCCCTGGTACGTCGGCCGGTGGTGTCGACACTGCATTTCGCGCAGCGACGTGGTCACGACGCGCTCACTCGTCGGATGTACGCCGTGCTGCCCCACCTGATCACCGTGGAGATCGCGATCAGCCGCACCGTTGCCGAGGCGGCGGGCGGGAGCCCCCAGGTGATCCTGAACGGCGTGCCAGAGCCCGCGGATGCAGGTCATGACGTGGAGCGTGACCCCGTGGTGTTGGTGGTGCAGCGTCTGGAGCGGGAAAAGGATACGTCCACCGCGTTGCGGGCCTTCGCCGCGTCCGGCCTCGCGGAACGGGCATGGCAATTGCACGTCTGCGGAGACGGCAGCGAGCGGCAGCGGCTCGAGGACCTCGCTCGTGACGAGGGCATCGACGAGGCGACCCGTTTCCTCGGCCATGTCGACGATCCCGGACGCCGAATGGTCCGAGCGTCACTGCTCGTCGCGAGTGCGGTGTGCGAGCCCTTCGGGTTGACCGTGGTCGAGGCGATGTCCCGGGGCCTACCGGTGGTGGCGACCGGCAGCGGGGGGCACCGTGAGACGATCGGTCCCGCCGCGCCCGAGACCCTCTTCGATCCGGGCGATCACGCCGCCGCCGCGGCACGCCTTCGGTGGCTGGGTGACGATCCGGAGCTGCGGGCCGATCTCGCACAGCGCGCCCACGCCCGTTATCGGCAGGTGTTCACGATCGGCGCACACGTGGATGCCCTGGAACCGGTGTACCGGCGGGTCGCCGGGGGTTGATCCCGCGGGAACATCGATCGCGTCGCAGCACAATGCACCATTCGCGCTCGAGGGTGTCGGCGGCGTAGACTACGTCGTCCGCGTAGGTGGAGGGATTCCCAGTGTCGAGCCATGACCGATCGATCGCCTGACAACAGCTACGGCGCAGGCACTGTGCCCGATGACGCAGAGGGTCCCGAGGACAACCTGCTGCGCCATTACGCATACGTCCTGCGACGCCGTGTCCGCTGGGTGATTCTGGGGTTGGTGATCGGACTCGTCGCGGGCATCGCCTCCACGTTCCTCATCGGCGAACCCGCCCCGCCTGCCGTCTACTACAAAGCCACCAATACGCTGGTGGGCGGTCCGACGGGGCAGGTCGGCAGCAACAACGACAGCGCGGTCTCGTTGTTGCAGGAATCGTTGGTCTATGCACAGTCCGCCGAGTTGTCGTCCAAGATCGCGAGCAAGTTCGGCCTCTCGAGCCAGCAGGTCATGCAGCAGCTCAGCTCGCGGGCCAGCAATTCGGCCCAGTACCCGTCGGTGGGCGTCACGGCCATCTCGGCGGATGCATCGCAGGCGGTCCGGATGGCGAACACCGCCGCCAGTCTGATCATCAGCCACATGAACGGGACGTCCAATTCGGGCCAGATCGCCAGCCACAAATCGGCGCAGAAGCGCCTGCTCAACCTCGAGGCCGAGGCAAAGCAGATCTCGAACGAGATCGCCCAGGGTTCGCCGGACACCAGTGATCTGCAGCGCAGGTACAACGAGTTGCAGCAGGAGATCACCCAGGCGCAGAACCAGGTCGACGCCACCGAGCCGGACCCGTCCAATCGGTTGCGTACGCTGCAGCCGGCCGTGCCGGTGCGGATCAATGCCCAGGGTTACAACTACCGCGTAAGCCAGAACGTCAACGCCCGGAACCCGTTGAACACGAGCACCCAGAATTCGGATTCAGGCCCGGATTTCGACGAAACCGACTTCTCGTCGAGCAATCCGCTCTCGTCGACGAACCGGATCCTGTTGGGCGCGGCCGCCGGGCTGATTCTCGGCCTCGTCTCCGCGTTCGTCCTGGAGGCCTGGGATGACCGGGTCCGACGGCGCGAAGACGTCGAAGCAACCACCGGGCTCCCCGTGTTGGCCGAGATCCCCCGGTTCGGGCGCGACGAGGCGCACAGCAATTCCCTGGCCGTGATCGACGACGTGCCTGGTCCGGTCGCCGAGCGTTACCGGGCGGCACGCACCGCGGTCCTGTTCACGCTCGAGAGTCACGACGGCGTTTCCCCCAAGCGCGACCGCAGCGGAGGGCGGGTTACTGCCGACGTTTCGGCCCACGATTCGGACGACACCGACGATGCCGGAGTCGTCGGTGTCCGGACGCCGGTGGTCATGGTCACGTCGCCGAGCCCGGGCGAGGGCAAGACGACCACCGCGGCGAACCTGGCGGCGACCTTTGCGGAAGCCGGTCTGAAGACCCTCGTGATCGACGGCGATTTCCGCCGGCCCACCATCCGCCGGTATCTCGTACCCACGCCGAACCTGGTCGCGCCCGACAATCCCGCGGGGACCCGCCTTGTCAACCTGGAATTCCTGGCCGGGCCGCACAACGCAGCGACGCCGGACGTGGCGCTGGACGCCCTCGAATACATGATCGCCACATGGCGCGACGCCTATGACATCGTCGTGCTGGACACCCCGCCGATCCTCACCACCAACGACGCCGCCGATTTGTTGGGCGCCGCCGATTCCGTGGTCGTGGTGCTGCGTTCCGGTCAGACCCGGAATCGGCCTGCGAGACGGGTCGTCAGCGTTCTCACCCGGCTGCAGGCAGACGTGCTGGGCGTCGTCCTGAACGGCTGTGATCGCCATGAGATGGACGACTACTACGGCTACGGCTACGGGTACTACCTGCGCAAAGGGTCGAAATCAAACGGCTCGAGTCCCGAGTCGGCCAGATCCGATGGCTCCGGCCCCGCTTCGAGCGACCGCGCCTCCGGAACCCGGGCGCGTCCCGGTTCCGATGCCGATGGCTCCCACGGGCGGTCCCGACGTCGGGTTGCAACCGGCGAGGGAACGAACGGCAGCAGCGCGAACGGGGACGGTGCCGGGTCGGCCGGCACGTCGTCGCCCCCTCGAACGGCGGCCCGGCAGACCCCGGCGGGCCCGTCAGAGAAGGACGATTCGCTTCCGGAGCACTCGATTCGAGATTGACCCGGGCCTTCGGGTCCGCCGGCGCCACCGCTCAGACCGCGGCGATCACCTCGGGGGTGTCGTTCGACGGGCGGTTCACCAGCGTCGACACTTCATCCAAGGTCAACGTGTCGACCCCGGCGGAGGACAACAGACGCGTCCGGTCGGCTTCGTCGAGGGGTTCGGGTGCCAGCCAGGTCGACCAATCGGCGGCATCGAGGAGCACCGGCATCCGGTGATGGATCCGCGCCATCTCCCCGCGCGCGTCGGTCGTGAGGATCGTGAAGGACCGCAATGCGGCGCCGTCGGCATCGTGCCAGGTCTCCCACAGTCCGGCCAGGGCGAGCGGCGTGCCGTCGAAGGAGTGAATGTGGAACGGGACCTTGTTCCGCCGGTCGGCTCGAGCTCCGGCGCGGTCGGCAGCGACCGTGTCGGGTTTCGCCCATTCGTAGAATCCGTCCGCCGGGACCAGACAGCGGCGTCTGGCGAACGCAGGTCGGTACGCGTTCGAAGTGGCGACCTTGTCGGTTCGGGCGTTGATCATCCGGTTGCCGATGCTGGGATCTTTCGCCCAGTGGGGAACCAGCCCCCAACGCATCATGCCGAGCCTGCGGGACGAACCTTCCGCCGAGGCTGCCACCACCAGAACCTGTTGGGTCGGGGCGACGTTGTAGCGGGGACGCCGATCGGCTTCGGTCACCATGGATTCGTCCACCCCGAAATGCGCCACCAGATCGGCCACGGGCGAGTACTGGGAGAAGCGGCCGCACATGTGATCAGGTTAGGAGACTTCTGAGAGGAATGCCGTTCGTCGGATCTCCGAGCGGCGGCGAGATCCGTCAAAGACGGTCGGCACCGGTTGCTCGGCAGTCTCGCAGAGCCGACGGTGTCGCCGCCGTCGGGATCGCGCCGGCGTGCCCACCATGGTGTCCACGATCGGGAATCGACCGGAGGCCGTATCATCGGGGGTGATGACCCCTGAACTGCAAGCGCTTCGGATCTCGGTCACCGGCCTCGCCGAACTGGTCACCACACTCGATGCCGGATCACTCACCGAGGCCGCCTATCCCAGGGACTGGACCATCGCGGACACGCTGTCGCACCTGGGGTCCGGTGCCGTCATCATGGCCTCGGTCCTCGAGTGGACGTTGGAAGGTCAAGTCATTCCGAACGATTTCATGGCCGGGATCTGGGATGAATGGAACGCCAAGACCCCGACCGCGCAGGCTGCCGAGGCGGTCGTCGCCGACGCGTCGCTTCTCGCCGCGCTGGAGGCCGTGCCCGCCGAGCAGGCCGCGTCGGTGAAGATCGCCATGGGCGACCAGGAACTCGAGTTCGCCACGTTCCTGGCCCATCGACTGGACGAACACGTGGTGCACACCTGGGACGTCGCCGTCGCGCTGGACCCAGCGGCGACGCTGTCGGCCGCGGTGACCCCGGTGGTACTGGACGGGCTCCCGCCCGTCGTCGAACACGGAGGCCGTCCGGTCGATGACGAGCGCGAGATCATCGTTGACACCTTCGACCCGCTCCGGTCGTTCCGTCTGGAGCTCGGCCCGGACGCGGTGTTGCTGGAACCCGAGGCGCGCCCGGACCGGTCGCTGCCCGAGGTCCACCTGCCCGCCGAAGCGTTCATAAGGCTGGTTCACGGGCGCCTCGACCCCGACCACACCCCTCATGGCGTGGGTGGCAGCGCGGATGTGGACGAGCTGCGTCGCGTCTTCCCCGGCTTCTGACCCCGAGCGGCTCGGCCGATCGGCGGGCTCTTGCCTGCTGGACATGGCGTCGTGCAGGACGGGTTCACCTCGAAACCCGGTTCGGTCGAGCTCCGGACTGCTCGTCGTCGATGCTGGATCGGTGGTCGAGGTCGTGCTGGACGACGGGGCGAGCAGCGCCTGACATCGCGGGGTGCCGATCATGTCCGGTTCCAGGCACAACGGTGAGGTGGTGAAGTTCGCGAATGTTGCCGACCGACCCTCGTGCAGGTGGCAGCACTCGCCACCCGAGTAGCCGGCGTTGTCCCAGCCTGCGGGAAGGGTTGTGCTGAATACGTGGCTGGGGTCGTCCCATGCCGGCTCGGGATTCGTGCCCGTCCACACCCTGAAGGAGAGCTGGTCGCCCTCGGTGCGCGCACAGATGTGCCACGGCGGAGGGACGAGCGTCGACTGGAGTACGCCGCAGTCGAGCCACCACTTGCCGACTATCGACGACCGGTCACATCCGGCGATGCCCGTAGAGGGCACAGGGGTCTTCGTGTTGTCCCACAGGGAGACGATGCAATCCTAAATTGCCGAGGACCAGATTTTCTCCGTGACCGTGATGGCCTCGATGTCTTCGTCGTGTGGACCCGTCGGCGTGATGCGCAGCGCGATACCCGGCTGCAGTAATGCCGAGGGGTCCGAGGAAGGCAGGGTGTCCCAGTCCTCACACGACTGCTGGTTGGACGGGTACGGCGAATCAGTTCGCCAGTCGAGCTCGCGGACGTTGCCGTCGTCGAACGGCGCCCGCGCGGTTGCGGTCACGGTCGTGTCAACAGCGGTGAAGTCGAAATGAAGACCACCGGCGGAGGTGAGGATGCCAGAGCGAATCGGCCC
>CAZEAV010000027.1:1358-12931 GCA_964510215.1 uncultured Iamiaceae bacterium | reverse complement strand
CCGAAGCCGCCTCCGAACTCGGCGCCCGTCCTGGCGCGTTGAGCTCTCCGGCAGTCACGCTCGAGCCGGGATCGGATTGGACGACGGCGTCATTGGACGCATTGCCCTTCGCGGACGAACTGCACGCGCCCAGCGCCAGTGAGAACGAGATCGCGAGCGTCGCGGTTGCCGCCGCGAACATTCTCCGACGTGGTCGGGTGATGGTCATAGTCGGGTCCCTCCCTGTAAGGCGATCGGTCACGGCGATCGATCGTGCGATGTCCGGTCGGTGCGTCAGTCGAATCCAATCATCGTTGGCAGGTGGATGCAACGGGGATCACTCCCCGCGCAATTCCCGCTGGGCCGATCGCCCCGGCTGCGCGGTCCGATGAGGGCACGCGGCTCGGGAGTAGACCTCGATTCCGTCGGTCCACGAGGTTTCCGACCAACCCTCGAGGATGCCCTCGATCAGCACGACGATGTCCCACTCTTCCCAATGCCAGAACCGGAGGTGATTGACCAGTCCCGGTCAGCAGGAAGGGCCAACAAGTCGCGCCTGGGGTGCGGGCAGCGCGCACCCGGGCGCAGCGGGGTGCCACAGCCACCTCAGAAATCCGCCGCGGGCATTTCGCGCGGCCTCGCTTCCTCGCGGTCGGAGACGACGTCGCTCGTACGGGAAATGCGTGCGCCGACCGTAACTGTGAACGTGCAGCGCGCCGCGTCCTTCGAAGCCTCGACCCACCACGACGTGGTGCGTTCACCGCGCTCGACGGGCATCTGGGCCCCGCCGCATCCAACGCGAAACGCACGTCGTCTTCGTCTTCGCAGAACCAGCCGAACTCGTCGATTTCGAGTCGCTCGAGATCGACCGACATGCTGACCGGGCTCACCATCCATTCTACGGTTCCCAGTCCTACGGCACCCATCTACCTGGTCAATCGTTACGTTCAGTACGGTGACGAGTTCGCGGCCACGGCAAGCGCTATCCAAAATGCGAGGCACGCGGCAACTTCGATGCAGGCGATGACGACTCCGGCGATCGCGAGACCGCGACCGCGCTGTATTCCGCCCGAATTCTTGATCTGGGACAGCCCGACGAAGCAGAACACCAGCGTGATCACCGTGCCGGAGAAGAAGCTGAGCACGAAGCCGGCGATCGCGAACCCGTTGAACCGAGGCCGGAAACCTGGTCCGGACGCACCCGCACCGACCATTGGTGGTGAACCGACGGGCGCGTACCCGACGATCGATCCGTCAGCGGCGTAGATCGGCACGAGACCACCGGGGGCGGCGGCCGCGGTCAGCAGCGCTGGGGCTGGGCGTCGCCGTGGCAACCGTCCGGTCAACGCGTCGACCAGTCCGACCGCGAGCACCGGGAGCGTCGACGTCATCGCTCCGAAAGAGCTTTCCAGGCTGAAGCGCGAGACATCGTATGCGGGGAGGTAGTAAGCAAAAGGCTCGGACAGTCGGAAAGCACCTGCGACGGCCGCTAGTGCGATTAGAACGAACGTGCCAGCCGCCGCGGCCCGGGACGCTCGGCGCGCCCCCGGATTCAGAAGTTTGGCGGTGCCGAAGACGATCAGGGCGACCAGCAATCCAATGGCGACATAGGCGGACTGAACCAGCCCCGATATGACTAGCACGGCGAATGGCACGAGGCAGGCGAACGCGGCCCAGTTCGCGTCGCTGCCGGTGCGACCCTGCTGGAGACGAAGTCGGCTGAAAACGAACCCGGCCATCGTCGGCACACCAAATGCGACGAGCCGCGCGATCGACCAGGGTGCTGCAAGCAATCCGAACCATACGTCGAATCGGTGCACATTTGCGTTGAGACGGACGTAGTGCGCTTTCGTCAAACCAATCCAGGTATGCGCCAAGGCGTAGGCAGTGCTCCACCCGACGATTCCCGCGCCGACGGCTACTGCGACAAAGATCCAGACCCGCCTCGGGGGCAGCGCTTCGGGTCGGTCCGTGCCGCTCGCCGCGGGACTGGCCACGTGCGCGACCGGTGGGTAGCTCGAAGGTTTCGATGCGGCCGGGGCGCAGGTCCGAAACCGCGCGGTTGGCCGCCTGCCCCGAGTAATCGACGGTGCCGGTTGTGTCCGCATCACCCGTGAAATGGGGGTGCCGCAACGTCCACAGTACTTCGCCATCGGGGCGGCGATGGTGCCGCAGGAGGTGCAGGCAATGGGGTTGGGCATGAGCGATTCCTGACTCGGCACTTCGACCAGGCGAGTCGACGCGCGAGAACGTGGTTCAGGCTGTTGCGCGGTGCGCGCGCGATGCGCGCCGATCAGCGCGCGCTGTAGTCGAGACCAGGGTTTGCTCATCGTCGCACGAGGTCGATGTGAGGCCGGTCCGCGCGGTTCGGCCAACACAACGCGCGCGGCCCGTGCGCAATGGTCGTTACTTGACCACACCGACCGTGGAGATGTGATGGCAGACATAGCGCGATGGTGTCCGGGCTGTGGGCGACCCACACCGGGGATGTCGATGTTCTGCGGCACCTGTGGCCGTGCGCTTGTCGGCGCGACCGAGACCCCGCCCGAAGGTGGCGGTTCGAAACTGCGGTCGTCGTTGGGTGGGGCGCCACGCGAGGCAGCGCCGGCCGCAGCGACATCGTCGGCAGCCCCACCGACGGCGCCGGCCGCGTGGGCATCGACGCGCCCGCCGAGTCCACCGACGCCGACCGGAGCATCGGCGACTGGCATGCCAGTACCGACCAGCGCTGTTGGCTCGGCCGCCGGTGCCGCCGGCTCGGCCGGGGTCGCCGGCGGCGTGGTCGGCGGCGTCGCGAAAGCCGCCGGCGGGCATGCGCTGCGCTGGGTGGTGATCGCCGCCGTCGTCGTCCTGGTCGCCGCCGGGGGCACCGTCGCGTACGCGACCACGTCGCACCACCAAGCGCGCTCTCGTGCCGCGTTCTGCTCCACCTTCTGGAAAGACGCCACGAAGTTGCACGACCGGTATGAGTCGACGGACGAGGACATGCAGCACAATCCGAACCAGGTCGCCGGGCTCTTCGAAGGCCTGTCGATGACCGCCGGTGTCTACGACGATCTCGCGAACCTCTTCGGTGACCTCGAACCGGTCGCACCCAGCGACATCGAACCCGACGTCGCCACCTTGCACAAGGGCATGCAACAGCAGGCGGACAACATGGGGAACACCGCGTCGGGCATGTTCTCGAACCCCCTGGGCACGCTCGCGGGCGGGGTCATGTCGAGCATTCGACTGAGCGGGCCGTGGAACCGGGTCGATGCGTACATCACCAAGAACTGTCCCAAACCGCACTGACCGCCCCACGTCGACGGTGTCGATCGGGCACCAGCGGGATCACCGGTACCCACCGGTCGGCGGGTACGTAGTGCCCGGGGGTCCGTACCCACCGGGCGCGCCGGGTGCCGGACAGGAACTTCCCGGCGGCGGATAGGAGCCCGGCGGAGCGTATCCCCCCGGCGGAGGCGCATGATCGCCCGATGGCGGCCCGCCACCTGACCGCGGTACGTCCTTGCCGAGTTGTCGCAGTCGGGACTGGATGAACCACGCGGCGCGCTGCCACGGCGAAGGCTCGGGCATCTTCGATTTGACCGGCTCTTTGCGCTCCAGTGCGATGCCCGCCGCCCACAGCCCGGCAACGATCAAGGCCAGCATCGCGATGACCGACGTGAGCCAGTTCCCAAGGCTGTGATGCCAACGTTTGTCACAGGACGGTGGGGCTTCAGCCGGTGATTGCGCTGTCGCGTGGGCATTCAGACCGCCGCCTGCGGACGCGTCCTGGCGGCCCGGCGCGGAGGACCCGGCGGAACCCGCGCTGACGTGACAGCCGGATCCGATGATCTTGTACAGGTTCGCGGTCGACCCGGCTGCCGCCATTCCCCAGTTCGCACTCATGGTGTAGGCGAGGGGACGCATGACCGGTTTGTGGTTCAGGTCCACGGCGACGCCCGAGAACAACCACTGGACGATGAAGATCACCGCCACCAGGCTCATCGCCTTTTCCGACGTCGACACGATCGCCGACAACAACAGACCGAGGGCAACGGCGGCGAGCGCCGCGAGTGAAATGTCGAAGATCAACTCGAAGAGTGGGACGCCCAGTGCCACCGCGTCGCGCGGGCCGCGCGCCCGGAGCCCGGAAAGTGCCACGATGAAGCTGACCTGGATGATCGTGATCGCACCGACGAACAGCATCTTTGACACCAGATACGACGTGCGCATCAACCCAGCGGCGCGTTCACGCAAATAGATCGGCACCTCCTTGACGATCTCGCGCAACGAGTTCGCCGCACCGATCGCCACTGCGGTCACAGACATGGCTCCAAGCAGAATCCGACTGTCATGTGCGGCTTTTGCGTTGCTCGGGTCGAGTGCACCGCTGCCGACCAGCACGAACAGCAGCAATGCGGGCACGACCATCTCGATACCGAGGAACCACAGGTTCCGGCGATCCGCGATCAGGACCGCCCATTGTCTTCGACACAGGGTGCGCACCTGCGCGGACCACGTCTGCGGTGACGGCGGGATCGCCCTCGCCGGCGGTCGCTCCCTGACTCGGCGCAGCCCGCGGCGGCCGGGGCCGGCGCTGAAACGTTGCTTCCAGTCGGTGGTGTGGTCGTGTTCGAGCGCGGAGAAGATGTCCGCGAACTCGCGCACACCGAAGTAGGTGAGCGCTTCATCGGGTGCGCCACAGAATGCAACCTTGCCGCCAGGGGCCAGGAACAACACCTGGTCACACAGATGCAGGCTGGCGACACTGTGGGTGACGACCACGACCGAACGGCCGCCGTCGGCCAACGCGCGCAGGGTTTCCATCACCGACTTCTCGTAACCCGGGTCGAGCCCGGAGGTCGGTTCGTCGAGATAGAGCACCGACGGCTTGGTCAACAGCTCCAACGCCACACTGGTGCGTTTGCGTTGCCCGCCCGAGAGGCGTTCGATGGGCAGATCCGCCCGGTCGGTCAGCCCGAGCTCGCCCAGCACCTCGTCGATGCGTGCCGTGCGCTCGGCCTCGCTGACTTCGAGCGGGAAACGCAGCTCCGCACCGAAAGCGAGCGCGGTTCGCACGCTGAGCTGCGGGTGCAAGATGTCGTCCTGGGGGACATAGCCCAACGTGGACCGCAACGCGTCGAAACACTCGTAGAAGTTCTGCGCGTCGTAGAGCACTTTGCCCGCACTCGGCGGCTGAAACCCGGTGAGGGCCTTGAGCAGGGTCGACTTACCGGCGCCGGTCGTGCCGAGGATCGCCATGAAACCACCCCTGGGAAGGCTGAAGCTCACGTCATCGAGCAGGCAGATGTCGTCGTCGACCACGATGGTCAGATTCTCCGCTGCGATTGCCGGTTCGGCGGCGGTGTGGAGTGCTGCAACCGGCACGAGCTGGTTCGCATGGAACCGGAAATTGGCGTTGCCGAGTTTGACCGCTTGTCCCTCGGTCAGCTGTGCCGCCGTGATCTGGCGGCCGTCGACGAACGTCCCGTTCGTCGACCCGACGTCGACGAGAAAGATCGCCCCACCGGCTGCCAGGCGCAGCTCGGCGTGGTGATTCGACACCAGCAGATCCGGGATGACCCGGTCATTGTCCGCGGCGCGCCCGATTCTGATCACCCCCGAGGCACCCGCCGGGCTCGGCTTCGCCGCCCGAGGTTTCGATACCACACCGGAACTCGTCGCCGGGCTCAGCTCTGACCGGCGAAGCGTCAGCTCTATGGGCGCCGGCGGCTTGGACGTGAACGATCGCGCAACGGGCTTGGCAGCAGCGTGCATGGCTGTTGGCCGGCCGCATGCGCCGCAGAAGCGAGTACCGACAGGAACCGGCTTCCCACAACTGCCGCAGAACTTCGCCGGAGCAGGTTCGGTCACGGGCGTGTCGAGTGGCCGGGAATGCGGGCGATGGGCATCGACGCGATGCGCGTGATTTGGCAGGTCGTGCAACGGATCATGGTCGGCATTTTCGTCGGTCAGGGTGCCATTCGCACGTTGCGCCCGGCACGTCATCGAATCTTTCCGCGTCGACACGCGCGATGACGCCGATCAGCTCGCGCGGGCAACCAGGTGCCGATGGTGTCCCATAGGACGTACCGGCGGCGCAACGGCTGACGAGCCCCACACAGGTTTCACGGTGCCGGAGCGCACGCGCCGGCCGGATCGACAACGGGCGGGGAGTGATCCCCATTTTCAACGCGGCGTTGCGCGCGGATGATGGCCGTGGCATTTCCACCGGCGCCGGGCAGGCACCGGCCGACCCGAAAGGATTCCCATGACCGCCACCGCGACGATTGCACGACCTGAACGATCCGTGACCGACGATCCGGCCGCCCGGACCGCGCCCAGCGAGGCCGCACCGCACCGAACCTCGATGTCGAATGTGCGCCGCCGACTGATCTTCACCGGGCTGTGCCTGGCGACGGTCATCGTGATGATGGACAACACGATCCTGAGCATCGTGATCCCCCACCTCTACAGCAAGTTGCATGCCACCGCGGCACAGGTGCAGTGGGCGATGTCGGCGTACATCATCGTGTACGCGGTGCTGCTGTTGCCGGCAGGCAACCTGGCCGATCGATTCGGACGCCGGACATTCCTGTGCGCCGGGCTCGCCGTCTTCGCGCTCGGCTCGATCGGCGCGGCGTGGTCGGGTTCTCCCCAGATGCTCATCGCCATGCGTGTGGTCCAGGGGCTGGGTGGCGCGGCGATCTTGCCGTCGACCCTGTCGATCCTCATCGAGATCGCCCCGGAAGGTGCCCGCACCAAGTACATCGCCACGTGGTCGACACTCTCGGGAATGTCGCTGGTGATCGGTCCGATGCTCGCCGGTTGGATCGTCGGCCACTTCTGGTGGGGTGCGGTGTTCCTCATCAACGTGCCCCTTGCGGTCGTCGTGCTCGCCGGGGCTGCCCTCATTCCGAACCACCGCAGCCGCGGTGCCGCGCCGATCGACCCTCGCGGTGTCGTGCTGTTGTGCGCGGGCATCGCGGGGGTCATCTACGCGGTGGTCGAAGTGCCGAGTCAGGGCGTGACCAATCTGATGATCCCGGGTGCCGCCGTCGTCGGCGTGGTGCTGCTGGCCGCTTTCGTCCGGCATGAACGTTCCACGACCGCGCCGATGCTGGACATCGCCTACCTGCGACGCCCCGGCGTGCTTCTTCCGATGCTGGGAATCGGCATCGCTTTCGGCGTGGACGCCGGCACCGGGTTCATCTACATGCAGTACATGCAGATTCTCCAGGGGCGCAGCGCCCTGAACGCGGGTATGGTCTCCGCGGTCACGATCCTGGGTTGGGGGGTGTTCTCAGCATTCGTCCCGGCGGCGGTCCGTCGGCTCGGCTCCTATCGCACGATGGCCGCCGGCGTCGTCATGTTCGGCTCGGCGTTCCTGCTGCTGGCGTTCACCCTCGGCGACAATCACTCGATCTGGTGGATGGTGGCGATCTACTTCGTCAAAGGCGGGGGCATGTCCTGGGCGGCGACCGTGGGAACCGACATGATCATGGACCGCACCCCCGAGGAGCGTTACGGGGTCGGCTCGTCGCTCAACGACGTCGCCCGCCAGGTGGCCGCCGTCGTCGGGGTCGCCGTGTTCGGCAGCGTCAGCGTCGGGGTGTTCCATTGGGTGACCGCCGCGCACGGCTTCCACATCGGCGACATCGCCACCGGCGTCGCCGCCGGAAACCCCGCGGCAGTTCACGCAGCCCATGTCGGCTTCGTCGAATCGCTCACCGTCATGGGCCTGCTCGCCGCTGTCGTGTGCGCCGCCGCGACCTGGGCGATCCTGCGGTTTCGCGAGCGCGACACCGAACCCGTGCTGCCCGGCGTGGAGATGGCACCGGCGATCGGGCGATGATCATCGGCGACATCGGAGGACCGGGTGCCGGCGTGCGCACGCTCTTCGACCGACCCGATTCGGGCCGGCGGCCACAACGCCGACCTCAGCAGCGCCCATATCCGGTGGGCGTGAGCTCAGCGGCTCACTGCATCGTCACCTGTGTCCGAGCCGTGACTCTGCCGTCGCCCGGTCAGCGCGCTGCTCGCCACGAAGTCAACGGTCGGCAACTTGTTCGAGCGTCACACGGGAGCTGGGCGAATCCTGCCGTGCATCAGCCGGTCGACACCGTGAAGAAGTCTCTGGCGTCGGGCGTGAGGTACCGGTCCGAGGTCCGCTGGATGCCCGGGTAGAGCTTGGTGCCCACCACCGTTGCCGGGTCATTGGGATTTGGATGCGAATAGAACAGGAACGTGACCCATTCCGGGTTGAGGTCCAGCGTCATCGCCCGCACCGCGCCGGCCCGCATCAGGCTTTCGGCGAGCGATTTCGCGGTGAGCGCCGGCCCGGCGACGTAGACGAGCGCGCCGTTCGCGGTGATACCGATCCCCGATCGGGCGGTCGCGATCACCCCGTCCAGGGTGTACCCCCAGGCCGACGTGTCGTTGTGGCTGATCGCCGGGTCGAGTTGTCCGTTGTCGACCATCAACGTCAGGTTCTGCAGCACCGACTCGACATCGCTCGACATTCCCACGTCACGGTTCCACGCGCCGATCTCGATGCGACCGTCGGTGTGGATCACGATCGAAGCGGCGCCGTTCACGAGCGGCACTGCCATCCGGCCTCCGACGTACGCTCCGCCGCGTGCGTCCTTGAAGCGGAACCCGCCGTTGAACGCTGCCACGATGCTGTTGCGGGCCGCGCCCTCGATCGACGTCGACCCGGGTGGGTTCCCGGGTGGTTCCTGGGTGCCGGGATGGAACCGCACGCGCAGCAACTTCGGATCGATCCACACCGCCGAGGTGATCTGTGAGGTGTAGACGTCATCGGCCCGGAACTGCGCGACATACATGCCCGGGAGTCCGTGAATCAGCGGCCCTGCCGGTTTCCACTGGCCCTCGCCGGGTGCTGCAGGTTGCACGACCAACGGGACCGGTTTCGGTGCGGGCAAATGCGGCGGCAGGGTCGTGGTGGGCGCGGATTTGCTGCGCTCGGCGGTCGCGGTTGTGGCAGCGTGGCGCTCGACGCCGGGCAGCGAATGCAACTTGGTGATGGTCCCGCCCTTGTGCGGTTGGTGGGATCGGAAGTAGGAGTTCTCGAGTCGGGTGACCACGAATCCCACGTTGTGGGAGCGCAACCAGTCGGCCCATTTCGCTTTGAAGCTGTAGTTGCCGGGTGTCGTGGCCGCGCCGATCACCGACCAGGCGACGAAGCACGTCGGGATGATCACCACGAAGCCGACAACGGTGAGCACCTTGCGACGGAGCCTGTGCGGCCGGGACTTCCCTCGTCGTCCTCCGCCACGTCCACCCCGCCGACCACGAAGCGACGACTCCGGTAACCGAACCGGGCGCGGCTCGTCGAAGTCGGCCGACGATTCGACGTCGCCGGCAATGCGATCATCGAATGCAGTTCCGGTCATTTTCCTCCCGTTGCCGCCCTCGGCACGGTTTCCGGGCGGAGGCCCGGCCCTCGAGGCCGGGTCGCGGTCGCGCAGTCGACTCTACTTGCCTTCAGGGTGCCGGCCGGGTAGCGGTCCGCCGCCGTCTCGAAGAACCGCCCGGTGGATGGCACCTGTCGCGAAATCGCGTTCGGCCCCGACGCACACGCGATCGGGCGTTTTAACACGAGAACCCTCGCGTCCCGACGAAATGGGCGGTTTCACCGCGATGGGACTTCGGATCGAGCCAGCGTACCCTTCAGCCGCCCCGGCGCCGGCGGAGCGGGAGCTCCCCGCCCATGATCTTCGTGTAGACGACCCGACCGTCTTCTGGCGTGAGCTCGATCGGGTACAGCGCGCGGGGCGTACTGAGCACCGGATAGAGCGCATCGTCGTCTGCCGACGCGTCGATGATCGACAACAGTTCCCAAGCCAGAACTGCCCCAATCTACCGGTCGCTCTGACAGGGGAACTGGATCGCGTTATCGACGTCACCCTGTTGCACCGCATTCCGCCAGTCGGTGGCGGCACGCTTGCACTCTTCCCGTCGGGAGTCGAGCGCGGCTTTCCGCCCTGATCGATCCGCCTTCGGAATACACAGGGGTCGCCGATCCATCGATGAACCGTCCGCTGACCCAATGGCCTCTCCACCGGTCCAACACCCGCTTCGAAGGCAGTCCATCAGTCGCATAGCGGCGTCAGGTGGACGAGGTCACCATGCTGCGAACCCCTGTCACGACCAATCCGATCGCCGCGATCCAACCGGGATAGAACGTGACGTTGATCAGGATGTCCTGGACGGCACTGACATCCGCGGGATAACTGGTCGAGAACATCGACGAGCCTGATGCCGCCTGGATGATCACGCAGACGATGAACACCGCGATGCCGGCGGCAACGTAGGCGAGACCCGTGCCGGCCTTCGCAGCGGTTTCGGGGGCATCGGGCCGGCTCGCCGGTTGGGTGCGGTTGTCGAATCCGGACGCGCCGGGAACCGACTCGGAGGTTGCCCCGTAGGGCATGCCAGGCCGAATCGGGGGCGCAGGTCTCCTCGGCGCAGTCGCGGCGTGGGTCGATCGTGAGGGCGGCGCCATCGGTCGTGGAGCCGGTGGCGCTGCGACGACCACTCGCCTTTCCAGAGAGCCCAGGCCGGCGCCGGCCGAACGACCACACACCCCGCAGAACTTCGAGCCCGGGTCGATCGCCTTCCCGCATCTGCCACAGAACTTCGCGTCACCCATCGGTCGACCTCCCGTGGTGTTCCCCGCCGGTTTCATCAGATCTGAAGTACGAACCCGTCGCCCCCGCGGGGGCCGCACGGTCCAGAGCTTCGCGTTGTTCTGCTCCGGACCGTGCGACTATCCGCCTCCCACCCGGGTTCGGCCGGAACCGTCGCCCCTCCCTCATCGGCGACGGTCCCGACCGAGATCACAGGACCCACCACGACCGACCGGCAGAGCCACGCCGACCGACCGCTCCCTCGCCATTGGCGAATCGGTTGGGTCCGCTTGGCTGCTCCTGGAGATGTTCACGGTTCGACCCTCCTCGTAGGACTCCGACCGCCGGGACAGCCTGGCGGCGGGGCGTCTGTGCGATCGATGATCGTGGATATCTCCGACGCACACCATGGGGACGTCTCCCCGTGGGCGCCCGCCGAGCGGCGTTCCGCTCACCTGGCGAAACGTGTGCGCGGAGCGGGGTGCCCTTTGCGACGTCATCGGGGTCGGCCCCGAGAAGGTCTGGCGACTGACGGCGGTGTCCGGTCGGTCCAGTCGTAAGGTGCAAAGGCGTGGCGATGACCGTCACCGGTGGTCGGTCGGCGCTCCGCATTTGCCGCAGAAGCGGCTGTCGGGTGCCAGCGCGTTCGCACACCTTCGGCACACCCCAGGCCCAGGGGCAACCGTGGGCCGATCGGCCGACGGGGCGCCGCAGACTCCACAGAATCGAGCGCCAGGCGTGCGCGGCGCACCGCAGCCGGTGCAGACAGCGCTCGGAGGAGCGCCGCCGGCAGCCCTTGGGGCGGTACCGGCCGCCGGCGGCCGTATCGGCGTGGGGATCGTCGTCGGTATGGGCCGGGCGGTCCATGCGGGTGGGTGCGTTGAGGCCGCCGGAGGTGGCGGGAACCCGTGGGTCTGTGCCCCAGTGCCCGGCGCCGACCCGAACCCGCCGAATGAC
>CAZEAV010000027.1:0-1348 GCA_964510215.1 uncultured Iamiaceae bacterium | reverse complement strand
CCGGGGCAGGAAGCGTCCCTGTAACACCGAGCGTCGGATACCCGGCCACTCCGATCGGTGGGAGGCCCACCCCCGCGCCGGTCAGGTCGAAACTGCCGAAGCGAGCGATGAGCCGATCCCGCTCGGCGTGCTCCTTGCTCCCACGGAAGGCTTTGAACGCTCCATCGACGGCGTGATCGCTCAAGAAGCCGATCACGCCCGGGATGACGAAGACCATGAGAATCACAAAGCCGATGAGTGCGACGACGATCATGTCAGCCCGCCGCCATCACGATGCCGCTGGCGGCCGTCGGATCCTGGGCTTTCACCAATGCCTCGACGACCTCCATGAACGCCAGGTATTCGAACCAGCCCATCAATCGCTTCTGGCCGGTCCGTATCCCGTTTGTCGTTGATTGCAACGTCGAGAATGCGAGGATCTCCGAGCGCACCGACGTCCTGCCGGTCGGCTCGCTCGACGCACGCAACTGAAAACGCAGCGCGACGCCCTTCCGGCGACGCAGCACGGCTTGCATTTCCGTCTCGTCTCGGCTCGACACCACGAGCGGCCCCGCAGGTTTCCGCGGTTTGTGATACACCTCCGGCGTCAGTTGCACGGCGAGGTCGAGGATTGGCTGCGCAGGAAGCGCGGTATCGATCCACAGATACGAACCGGCGTGCTTGTGAGTTGCAGCCTTGGCCATCGAACCTCCTCGATGATGCGGCGCTGCCGTCGCTCGGTGTGCAGCGGCCGTGAGACCAGCGCGCGCGGTCACCGTAGAAACATGCAAGCGCGCGATGCGGCGCACCCGAGCGCGCGGTCGCCGCGACACGGCGCGGCTTCCGTCGATTCTTCACGGCGCACGGTGTATCGCACGGCCAGTGGAAACGCGTCGGGGCTCGGACGTTGACGGTGGCGCGCTAGCGGACCCCAGCGCCGCAACGTCCGCAGAACTTTGCCGTCGGGCCGACGGCTGCACCGCACGAGGCGCAGAGCAACCCCGCCGCTTGCCCGCGCCCGACCGGCGTGATCGCGCGGGCGTCGGCGGACGTCTCCGGGACTGGACCCGATGGAGACGAGCCAGGGAGCGGCGCCTGGGGAATCTTGTCGAACAGCCTCGTCAGCTTCCTTGCAAGTTCATCGTTCAGGCGGCCATTTCCCCGAACCATCGTGCCCTGGGCGTCTGGAGTGAGGACGAACGTGACGGTATGCAGCGTCTTGACCGTGAGAAAAAGGAGGCCGATCGGATAGAGCAGGATGATGGGAATGATGGCGCTCCTGACGTGAGTGTGGGTCAGGCGGCGTGAACGTTTGTTCGCTCGAAGGGGAGTTTGAGGTCGATGGGGCCGGCGGCGAGCATGACGAGGG
>CAZEAV010000026.1:0-12945 GCA_964510215.1 uncultured Iamiaceae bacterium | reverse complement strand
TGGTGGTGCTCGACGAACCCCCCCGCGGACTCGACTCCGCCGCCACGGCCACCGCCGCCGCGGCGATCGCCGGGCTCGCCGCGCGGGGCCGCGCCGTGCTGGTCGCCACGCCTGATGTCGAGTTCGTCGCCCGCGTGGCCGACCGGGTGGCGATCATGGCCGACGGCGCGCTCGTCGCGGACGGTCCCTGTGCCGAGATCGTCGTGGGCTCACCGGCGTTCGCCCCGCAGGTCGCGAAGATCCTGCGGCCCGAGCCGTACCTGACCGTCGACCAGGTCCGGGTCGCGTTGCACGGACCGGAAGTGGCCGCCCCAGCCGATGAACCGGTGGCGGAGACGACTCCATGAGCACGCTCGATTCGTCGCGCCACAGCCAGATCCGGACCCGAGCCGAAGCGGGGACACCCGCGGCCGGAGCCGCGGCATCGACACCCGACCGTCGGGACGAGGGCGCAGGATCGGCACCGCGCGACCCGGTAGCGATCCCTCTCGGCCGCTGGTCGCGTCTCGCGCTGGTCGTCGCCGCGGCGCTCGGCGCAGTGGCGTTCTTCTGGCCGTTCCTGCTGGACGCCGACGTGCTCGGCGATGTGTCGCTCGCCCCGCTGCTCTTCGGGGTGCTCTTGGTGCTCGTCACCTTCGTCGGCGTCACCCAGGTCGCCGAGGACGGCATCGACGCCAAGGCGCTGGCATTGCTCGGGGTGCTCTCGGCGGTGAACGCGGGCCTGCGACCGCTCGGGGCGGGCACCGCGGGCATCGAGCTGGTGTTCTTCCTGCTGGTGTTGGCCGGCCGGGTGTTCGGCCCCGGATTCGGGTTTCTGCTCGGGTGCACGAGCCTGTTCGCGTCGGCGATCATCACCGGTGGGGTGGGGCCGTGGCTGCCCTACCAGATGTTCGGTGCGGCCTTCGTCGGCCTGGGTGCCGGGCTATTGCCCCGCTGCCGCGGGCGCGTCGAGATCGTGCTGCTGGCGGGCTACGGGTTCGCCTCGGGGTACGTCTACGGCTTGTTGTTGAACCTGTCGTTCTGGCCCTTCGTCGTCGACCCTGCCAGCACGACCGCGTATGTGCCCGGGGCGGCGAACTGGTTAAACCTGCGCCGCTATCTGATCTTCGATTCGGTCACGTCGCTGGGGTGGGACACCCTGCGGGCGCTCACCAATACCGTGCTGATCGTCGTGACCGGCCCGGCGGTCCTCGCCGCGCTGCGTCGGGCGGGCCGGCGCGCCGCGTTCCAGACTCCGGGTGCGTTCAGCGACGCGCGGAGCCCCAGCCCCGGCGCGAGGGGGGTCGCGGTAGCCGGCACGGCCGACACTGCCCCGGTCCCGATCGCCGCGTCGCGATCGACCGGAAGCTCGACGCGGCGGGTCAGCCTGCGTCGAGGTCCTCGAGGCGCTCGTCGATGAGCGAGCCCAACAGTTCCAGGCGTGCGTACGTGCCGGGCGCTTCGAGCAGGTGCTGGCGGTCGAGGCTGCCCACCGGCACCAGCGCGCTCAAAAGGTGGCTTCCGGTCGCGCCATCGTCGGGCGCATCGAATGTGGCGGGCGCGACCGAGCCGCCGGCCTCGGCGGCCCGTCCCAGCAGCCGCCGCAGATTTCCCGTGCACTGTTCGTATAAGCGCGCGACGTCCGCGCCCGGCTCATCGGGCTCGTCGGGCCACGGGGATGTTTCAGCGGTGGGATAGGGATCGTCGACGAGCCAGCTCGTGACCCTGATGCGATGCCGGCCGAGCGCCACGATCGCATGGGTACCATTGCCGAGGTCCCGATGGGCTTCGATGTGGGCCAGCGTGCCGACGCCGAACCGTTCGTCGCCGCCGCCGACCTCGGAACCCCGCTCGATCAGGACGACCCCGAAGGTGCTGTCCGCGGCGAGGCAGCCTGAAAGAAGCTGTCGGTAGCGGGGCTCGAAGATCCTCAGCGGTACCGCGGTGCCGGGAAGAAGGACCGTTCCGAGGGGAAACATCGCAGATCCGGGCATCGGGGGTGAGGTTAGGTTGCCGCCCCGATTTGTCCACCTGTGCTCGAACAGGCCGATGGCCGGCGGAGCGGGTGGCCCGTTCAATCCGGGTACGCGCGGACGTGCCGATCGTCCGGGTCGTGCGAAAGGTACGACGCATAGCAGTCGTGCCGGTCCGTGAAGCCCATGCCCGCGCAAGCTGCCAAAGCGTCCTCGGCGGTGGCATACCCGCCTTCGTAGACGACCCAGTAACCGGGGGTCAGACTCGCGTAGTCGTCCGAATGGAGTAGCTGTGCGTCCGGGGCCGTCGAGGCCAGGTAGGCGAGACGCTGCTCGGCCTTCTCACGGGTTCCCAGTGAGCCGAGCAGTACCGCCCACTCGCCCGTCCCGCTCGCCGCGGCGTCTTCGGATGCGACTGGCGGGGCGTCCGTCGTAGGTGGCGGGGTCGGGGCCGCGGTCGACGGTGGCAGTGTCGCTGGCCGGGTGACCGCTGCGGTGGTCGGAGCGGTGCGGGCGACCATCGTGGTCGTTGTCGTGATAACCGATGATGCCGCCGAATCGTGAGGGGTGGACTGCATCGTCACGTCCAGCGCGTGGCCGCCGGACGATCCGCACCCGGCGACGAGCACTGCCGCCAGCACCGCTCCCGCCAGCCCCGCGACGCTCCTCCTCGTTTCCGCGCCCATAACGTGCATCGACGTCCTCCCTCGGTGGCCGGACCGGTTGGAGTGTTCAAGCGTATCCCGACCGGTTCCTTGGAGTGCTTCGGCCGACCCACGCGGGCTGAAGGCGCCCTACGCAGGCGGTAGCGTCTCGGGCCGTGAACAACCAAGCGTTGGACCCCGATGCCCTGTTGGCCGAGCTGACCCTGGAGGAGAAGGCGGCGCTGTGTTCGGGGTCGGGGTTCTGGCACACCCGTGCGGTCGAGCGCCTCGGCATCGACCGGGTGCAGGTGGCCGACGGCCCGCACGGGTTGCGGGTCCAGCTCGACGGCGGCGACCACCTGGGCATCGACACCAGCGAGCCTGCCACGTGCTTCCCGCCTGCGGTCACGATGGGCTGCACGTGGAACCCCGAGCTCGTCCACCGGGTCGGCGCCGCCATCGGCGTCGAAGCCCGTGCCGCCGGATTGACCGTGGTGCTGGGTCCCGGCGTGAACATCAAGCGGTCACCGCTGTGCGGCCGGAACTTCGAGTACTTCTCCGAGGATCCACTCGTGGCGGCCACGATGGGCACGGCGTGGGTGCAGGGGTTGCAGTCCCAGGGTGTGGGCGCGTCGCTGAAGCACTTCGCGGTGAACAACCAGGAGACCGATCGGTTGCGGGTGAGCGCGCAGGTCGACGAGCGGACACTGCGCGAGATCTATCTCGCCGCTTTCGAGCCGGTGGTCCGCGATGCGCAGCCGTGGACGGTGATGTGTTCCTACAACCGGATCAACGGCACCTACGCCGCCCAGAACCCCTGGCTGCTCACCGAGGTGCTGCGGGACGAGTGGGGGTTCGAGGGCCTGGTCGTGTCGGACTGGGGGGCGGTGGACGATCCGGTGGCGTCTGTGCGCGCCGGGCTCGATCTGGAGATGCCTTCCACGGGCGGGCCGAGCGCGGCCGCGCTCGTCGACGCGGTGCGCGGCGGCGACCTGGGGGAGGCCGACGTCGACCGCGCCGTCCGGCGGGTGCTCGGCCTGGTCGGCCGCTCGACCGTCTCCGCGGCCGATCCCACCACCTTCGACGTCGACGCGCACCACGCGCTGGCGCGCCGCGCGGCCGCCGAGGGTGCGGTGCTGTTGCAGAACGACGGCGACGTCCTGCCGCTGCAGCCGGAGCCCGGCCAGCGGATCGCGGTGATCGGCGAGCTGGCACGCACGCCCCGCTATCAGGGTGCCGGATCCTCCCAGGTGAACCCCACCCGGGTGGACGACGCGCTCGCGGCGCTGCGCGACGCGGTGGACGACGGGGTCACCGTCGATTTTGCTACCGGCTACGCGCTGGAACCCGACGAAGGCACCGACGACCCGGCGGCACTGGTCGCCGAGGCCGTCCCGGCCACACGCGACGCGGACATGGTGGTCGTGTTCGCCGGCTTGCCCGCGTCTTATGAATCGGAAGGCTTCGACCGCACCGACCTGGCGCTGCCCGCGACCCAGCTCGAGCTCATCGCCGCGGTCGGGCGTGTTCGCCCCGACACCGTGGTGGTGCTGGCCAACGGCGGGGCGGTGACCGTCGGCGACTTCGCACCGTCGGTCGCGGCGGTGCTCGAATGCTGGCTGGGCGGGCAGGCGTCGGGTGCGGCCGTGGCCGATGTGTTGTTGGGCCGGGTCAATCCTTCCGGCAAGCTCACCGAGACCATCCCGCATCGTCTCGCGGACACGCCGTCGTATCTGAGCTTTCCGGGCTCCGAACGCAAGGTGATCTACGGCGAGGGAATCTTCGTCGGCTACCGCCACTTCGACACCACGGGAGCCGCGGTCGCGTACCCGTTCGGTTTCGGCCTGTCCTACACCAGCTTCGCCTATTCGGATTGCACGATCGAGGTCGTCGACGATGGCGCCGGAGGTGCCTCGGACGACCCGGTGCTGGAGATCTCGGCCACCATCACCAACACCGGCCGGGTCGCCGGGGCGGAGGTGGTGCAGGTGTACGTGGGCCATCCCGACGCTCCGGTACCGCGCCCCGTCCACGAGCTGCGCGGGTTCACCAAGGTGTTCCTCGAGCCCGGCGAGGTCGGCCGTGCCCACGTCGTGGTCACCCGGCGCGACCTGGCGCGCTACTCGACACGGTCCCATGCCTGGGTGTTCGATCCCGGCACCTATGAGGTGGCCGTGGGCGCATCGTCACGGGACCTTCGGCTGGTCGACGCGGTCGAGATTCCCGGACCGGTGCCGCCCGAACCGTTGGACACCTATTCGACCCTGGGCGAATGGATGACCCACCCCGTCGGACGGGATCTGCTGCTGGAGACCCTGCGTACCTCTGCGTTGGGTGATCTGACACCGATCGTCGAAGATTTCTCGGTACTCAGGATCGCGAGCCAGTTTCCGCTGCGTCGACTGATGTCGATGCTCGGCGGGTTCGATGCCGACGATCTGCCGTCGCTCATCGACCGGGTGAACGCAACCGCCTGAGCCGTCGGGCGGTCGCGCGCCGCAGCGTTGCCGCCGCCGACGCGACGGCTGGAACGTACCGGCGGGCAGTCTCCTAGGGTGGCGGTCCGTGACGATGAGTTTTGCCGAAGCTGAAAGCCTGGTCCTGGCGGATGACGGGTTTCTGGCCACCACGACCACCGAGATCCGTGGGGTGCCCACGAAGGTCTTCGTGCACGCGCCGACCAGCCTGCGGGATCTCGTGGATTCGACCCGGGCGCGTGGTGATGCCGTGTTCTGTGTGTACGAGGACGAACGGTGGACCTTCACCGAGTGGGTCACCAAGGTCGACGAGCTGGCAGCGGCGCTGGTCGAGACCTACGGCATCGCCAAAGGCGACCGGGTCGCGATCGCGATGCGCAACTATCCCGAGTGGATCGTCACCTGGGCGGCGGCGGTGTCGGTCGGCGCGATCGCAGTGTCGCTGAATGCCTGGTGGACCGCGGAGGAACTGGCGTTCGCCCTGGCCGACAGCGAACCCAAGGTGCTCTTCGCCGATGCCGAGCGGGTGGCGCGGACCGCGGCGACGTGCCGGGAACGGGGGATCGAACTGGTCGGCGTGCGCCTCGGCGATGTGCCGCCGCCCGAGGTGGATGCCACCGACGTCACCCGATTCGCCGACGTACTGATCGACGGCGCCGCGATGCCCCGGGTCGACATCGACACCGATGACGACGCCACGATCCTGTACACCTCGGGGACCACCGGGCGCGCGAAAGGCGCGGTGTCGACGCATCGTGCGATCATCAGCGCCATCCTGGCCTACGGCGCCCGCGGGGCGGTCGAGAAGCTGCGCGCCCCCGACGGCGACGGCACCGGTGACGACGACCAGGAGCGGGTGTTCATCCTGATCGTGCCGTTGTTCCACGTGACCGGTTCGGTGCCGGTGATGTTGGGGTCCATGGCCACCGGGCTGAAGCTGGTCATCATGTACCGCTGGGATCCCGAGCGGGCCCTGGAGCTGATCGAGCGTGAACGGGTGACGAACTTCGTCGGCGTGCCCACCCAGACGATCGATCTGTTGCAGTCGCCCCGGTTCGCCGATTTCGACACCTCGAGTCTCAGCTCGGTCGGCGGCGGTGGCGCGCCCACCCCGACCCAGGTCGTCAAGGACGTGGCCGACACGTTCGGACAACGAGCTCCCGGCATCGGCTACGGACTCACCGAGACGAACTCCTATGGCATGCAGAACTCCGGCGACGATTATCTGTCGCACCCGACCAGTACCGGCCGCCCCATCGCGATCCTCGACATCGAAGCACGGGATCCCTCCGGTGCGGCATTGCCGGCGGGGGAGACCGGCGAGTTGTGGATGCGCGGCCCGTGTCTGTTCCGTGGGTACTGGCGGCGGCCGGAGGAGACGGCCGAGGCGTTGGTGGACGGATGGTTTCGCACCGGCGACATCGGCCACATCGACGACGAAGGGTTCGTCTACATCTCGGACCGGATCAAGGACATGGTGCTCCGCGGCGGCGAGAACGTGTACTGCTCCGAGGTCGAGGACGTGCTCTATGAGCATCCGGCGGTGCGGGAAGCCGCCGTGTTCGGTATTCCCGACGAACGGCTCGGCGAGACGGTGGTGGCGGTGGTCCGGCCGAACGACGGCGTCGAAGTGACCGCGGAGGAGCTGCGCACCCATGTGGCGGGGCAGCTCGCGCCGTTCAAGGTGCCGGCACAGATCCACATCCGCGTCGAAGCACTGCCGAGGAACGCGGCCGGGAAGTTCCTCAAGCGCGATCTGCGCGCGGATTTCGTGGCGTGACGAGCCGATGAGCATCTCCTACGCCGAGGCCCAGGAGCGCCTCACCGCTCCGGGTGAGCGATTCGAGACCGAGGTGGTCGACGTGGCGGGGCGGCCGATGACGGTCTTCGCGCACGCGCCGGCGACGCTGCGCGCCGTCGTGGAATCGACCCGCCGCCGCGGTGATGCCACGTTCTGCGTGTACGAGAACGAGCGGCTGAGTTTCTCCGAGTGGTTGGGTCGTGTCGAGGAGTTCGCGGCGGGTCTGGTGCAGCACTACGGCGTGACCAAGGGCGACCGGGTGGCGATCGCGATGCGGAACTATCCCGAGTGGACCGTTTCGTGGGCGGCCGCGGTGTCCATCGGCGCCATCGCGGTGTCGCTGAACGCCTGGTGGAACGCGGACGAGTTGAACTACGCCCTGGGTGACTGCGAGCCAAAGGTGGTGATCGGTGATGCCGAGCGGACCGCGCGCATCGCCGAGTCTTGCGCCGCGCGGGGCATTGCGATGATCGGCGTACGCCTGGAAGCCGGAGCGCCCGAAGCGGACCTGGAAGGCGTGACCCGCTTCGAGCAGGTCCTCGTGCCAGGCGCGTCGCTGCCCGAGGTCGCCGTCGACCCCGACGACGACGCGACCATTCTGTACACCTCGGGCACGACCGGTTTTCCCAAGGGCGCGGTGTCCACCCACCGTGCGGTGATCAGTGCGTTGTGGTGTTTCAACCTGCGCGCCGGTATCGACCGGATGCGTGCCGCCGACGCCGCGGGGGGCCGCACCGGGGCCGATGGCGCCGCCGGCGCCGGGGCCGATCCCGCCGGGCGCCCCGCTCGGCCGGTGTTCATCCTGATCGTGCCGCTGTTCCACGTGACCGGGTGCATCTCGGTGATGCTGAGCTGCATCGCGGCGGGGCTGAAGCTGGTGATCATGTACCGCTGGGATCCCGAGCGGGCCCTGGAGCTGATCGAGCGTGAACGGGTGACGAACTTCGTCGGCGTGCCCACCCAGAGCATCGACCTGGTTGCGTCGCCACGCTTCGGTGACTTCGACACCTCCAGTCTGAAAGGGGTGGGTGGCGGTGGCGCACCCAGCCCGAAATCCCTGGTGACCAAGGTCGAAAAGTCGTTCGCCAACGCGAAACCCAACACCGCGTACGGCATGACCGAGACCAACGCGTACGGCCCACAGAACACCGGTGCTGATTATCTGGCCCATCCCACGAGTACCGGTCGGACGGTGCGTCTGGTGGAGATCGAAGCCCGGGATTCGGGTGGCCGGAGCCTGCCCGCCGGGGAGACCGGCGAGCTGTGGATGCGCGGCCCGAACCTGATCCGGGGTTACTGGAACCGCCCTGACGCGACCGCGGAGACGATCGTGGACGGTTGGTTGGCGTCGGGCGACATCGGCCATGTGGACGCGGATGGGTTCGTGTACGTGTCGGACCGGGCCAAGGACATGGTGTTGCGAGGCGGGGAGAACGTGTACTGCTCCGAGGTGGAGAACGCCCTGTACGAACATCCGGACGTGCACGAGGCCGCCGTGTTCGGTCTGCCCGACGAGCGACTCGGCGAAACAGTCGCGGCGTCGGTGCACCTGGAGCCGGGCGCGTCCGTCACGCCCGGGGAGCTGCGCGCCTTCGTCTCGGAACGCCTTGCATCGTTCAAGGTGCCCGACACCATCGACGTGCGAGGCGAACCGTTGCCCCGCAACGCAGCCGGCAAGTTCCTCAAACGGGACCTGCGCGAAGAACTCGGCGCGTGAGCATGCCACCGGCGGTCGAACCGGGCGAACTGCTCCGGTCGATCCTGACCAGCCGGGTCTACGACGTCGCGCAGGAGACGCCGCTCGATGCCGCCCGTCGGTTGTCGAAGCGGCTGGGATGTGCGGTCTCGTTCAAACGCGAGGATCTCCAGCCGGTGTTCAGCTTCAAGATCCGGGGGGCCCACAATCGCATCGCGCACCTGTCGCGGCCCGAACGCGACCGCGGGGTGATCACCGCGTCCGCGGGCAACCACGCCCAGGGCGTCGCGTACTCCGCGCGGCACCTGGGGATCGCCGCCCGGATCGTGATGCCCGAGACCACGCCGTGGATCAAGATCGAAGCGGTCCGGGCGCTGGGTGCCGAGGTGGTGCTCGCCGGGGAGAGCTTCTCGGATGCGAAAGCCCACTGCGACACCCTCGTCGCGTCGTCGGGAATGACGTTCGTGCACCCGTTCGACGACCCGCTCGTGGTGGCCGGGCAGGGCACGATCGCCGATGAGCTCGTGCGCCGCGCGACCGGCGGCCTTGATGCGGTGTTCGTGCCCGTGGGCGGTGGCGGGCTCATCGGCGGCATCGGCGCGTACCTGAAAGCCGTGGTGCCCGGTGTCGCCGTCATCGGCGTGGAATCGGTCGAAGCCGACGCCATGTCGCGGTCGCTCGCGGCAGGCCATCCCGTCGAGCTCGGCGAGGTCGGCATCTTCGCGGACGGGGTCGCGGTGCGTCGGGTCGGTGACTACACCTTCGCCCTCGCCAGCGAGGTCGTGGACGAGATGATCACGGTCACCAACGCGGACCTCAGCGGGGCGATCAAGGACGTGTTCGATGACACCCGTTCGATCACCGAGCCCGCCGGGGCGTTGTCGGTCGCGGGCATGACGCGGTGGGCCGAACAGCACGACGTGGCCGGCGCCCATCTGGTCGCGGTGCTCAGCGGTGCCAACATGGACTTCGACCGGTTGCGATATGTGGCCGAACAGGCCGAGGTGGGCGAAGCGCGCGAGGCGTTGTTCGCGGTGACGATCCCCGAGCGCAAGGGCGCGTTCAGCGACTTCTGTGACACGCTCGGCAAAAGGGTGATCACCGAGTTCAACTACCGGTTGCACGATCGGACGAGCGCGCAGATCTTCGTCGGGGTCACCACGGCGTCGCGGGCCGACGCGGCGGATCTGGCCGACGCGTTACGCGGCGCCGGCTACGACACGATCGATTTGTCCGGCAACGACATCGCCAAGCTGCACGTTCGCTACATGGTCGGCGGACGGGCATCGGGAGTGGCCGACGAGGTCGTCTACCACTTCGAGTTCCCCGAACGGGCGGGCGCGCTCATGGAGTTCCTCGGGGTGCTGGGCGGGCGGTGGAACATCAGCCTGTTCCACTACCGCAACCACGGCGCCGACGTGGGCCGGGTGCTCGCCGGGTTCGAGGTGCCTCCCAGCGAGCAGGCTGCGTTCCACACCTTCCTCGAGACGCTCGGCTACCCCTTCGCCAACGAGGCCGACAACCCCGCGTACCACCAGTTCCTCACCGGCGGGTCCTGATGTCGTCGCCCGCCGGCCCGCCGGCACGACTGCAACGGATTCCAGGGTCAGGACGGCGGCCGCCCCCGCCGAACTTTGGAGGGAAAAGGCTGCCATTCGACCTTTTCCCTCCAAATTTCGGGAAGGGGTTGCTCGGGCCGTGCGGTCAGGGGGTGGGGGTGCCGACCGGGAAAGCGTCGGGGCGGATGAACAGGCCGGTCGCCTCGGTGAGCAGTTCGCCTTCGCAGTGCATCGTGCCTTTGGAGTACAGCTTGCGTCCCTCGGCATGGTCGAACCAGGCGGTGATCTCGAGTTCTTTGAACAGCGGTGTGGGCCGCCGGTAGTCGATCGAGAGGTTCGCGGTCATGCCTCCGCCCGCGCCCAGCATGGTCGCCATGCCGACCAGGTCGTCGTACAGCAGGGCGATGACCCCGCCGTGCGCGTGGTCGAAAGGCGGCCCGTTGTAGGCCTCGTTCAACCTCACCCGGCCGTGAACGGTCTTGGCCTCGTCGACGGTGATCTCGATGTCGGGAGCGAGCGGGTTCGCCGGCCCCATTCCCGGTGAATACGGGCACATGGCCTGCAGGTCGAGCGTGGGGTCCGGGGCCTGGAGAATCGACTGTCCGGTGACCCAGTAGGGACCGGCGTACTGGTGGCCCGACAGCGCTTCGGCGGCCGCTTCGAGGTGTTCGAGTGCGGCGTGTCGAGCGGCATCGTCGACCGCACTGCTCCGGCAGAGTCGGATCAGCTCGCGCATCGCATCCGCGAGGGCCCGGTCCTCGCTCACCTGCGGCCCGTTCGCCGCACGGGTGAATGCGTCGGCCATGGCCGCGACGGCGTCGGACGGATCGAGTGCCTCGGTCATCCACAGAACCTAACGCACGGTGCTGATCCGGACGCTCGTCGTCGCGTCTCCTCCACAAAACTCCGGGAGGTTCGGTGCGAAGAGCGCGTAGAACCTCCCGAAGTTTGCGGCGGGTGCGGGCCGTGGCATCGCAGGAGGGATGTTCGGTGTTCGTGACGGCACGTATGCCGGGGGTTTGTCCGAACCGCGGGAACAACTATGCTGTGTTCGGTGTTCGTGACGGCACAGACCGAGCAAGCCGAGGAGCTGTCGGGTGAGGTCGCCGACGCGCTCGCCGCGATCGGCCTCGCCGTGGAGCGCCACGACGGCGCGCTGATGGTCGACGGCCAGCGTTTCGTCGTCGCCCTGGTGGATCGGGCCCACCCCACGCCGGCCGCGCTCGCCCAGATCGTCGCCGATGCCCCGCCGCGACGCCCGGCGATGGTGATCGCCGACCGGATCTCGGAACCCGGGCGTGACGTCCTGCGCCAGGCCGGCTGGGGCTGGCTCGACCGGCGGGGGCACCTCCGGCTGTGGACCACCGGCGTGCGGATCGAGGCGCCGGTGCCGGGCATGGGCGACGACGGCGGCAGAGCAACGGGAAATCCGTGGACCACGGTCGGCCTGGAGATCGCCGTGGCTACGTTGTTGGCCCCGACCGAACCGGTCTCGTCCCGTGGAACCGCGGCGACGATCGGCCGCAGTGTCGGGGCGGTGCACGAGTTGATCGACCGGTTCACCGGTATCGGCCTCATCGGCGCTGCGAGTCGCCTGCCGCTGTTACCCGAGTTGTTCTGGGAGACCGCGGCCCACTGGCCCGACGACGACTGGGTGGGCGTACCCGTGGACCTCGCCGCCGTCGCCACCCGGGTGGGTACCGACGCGCTCGTCCGGGTCGACGAGCGTGCCGCCACCCTCGGCGGCGCGCGCATCGCGGCAGCCGGCGACCTCCCCCCACGCGCGTACGTGCCCACGACCCGTCTGCTGCGCCGGGTCCGTGCCCTGGCCGACCGGAACGTCCGGTCCCGATCCTGGGTCCGCGCCGCCCCGGTGCGGTTTCTGCCCACCGACCCCGACCATCCCGCGGACGGCGATCACCCCTGGCTGATCGCCCATCCGATCATCTGTGCGTTGCGGCTCGCGGCCGACCCCGCCCGCGGGCGTGAAATCGTCGAGGACTGGGGCATCGTCCCCACCGGTGACCCCGCGTGATCGTGTTGTCGGGCCGCCGTGGCGGCACGACGCATCTGGCCGTCGAGCTGCTGGCCTCCCTGCCGGCCGAGCTCCGTCTCATCGGCGGGCTGGCCGTGTTGTGCCGGGTGGGGGTGCCGCACCGCTCGACGGTGGACTTGGACGCGGTGACCCGCGACCTCGCGCTGGTGCACGACGACATCGCCCGGCTCGCGCTCAGCGCGCCGGGTGGCGGCCAGTACACGTTCGCCGACAATTTCGATCTGGACGTGATCGATGTCGCCCCCTCCCATGCCACCGAGTTGATCACCGAACTGTCAGATCACGACGAACCGCTCGGAGATCTGGACCTGAACCTGATCGCCCACACCTGGGCCTATGAGAGTGCCACGGCGCTCGACCTCGCCGCCGTGGAGGACGACACCCGGGTGGTCCTCGCCCGGGCCGAGGGTCGCCTCGTCGCCTCATCGGCGGGATTGGTGGCGATGAAAGCCACGACCATCCCGCTGCGCTCGTCCTCACGACCCGAGAAGAAGGCCTCGGACCTCTATGACCTGGGCCGGTTGTTCGTCGTCGGCGGGGTCGACGCGGCCGGTCTGGCCGCCATGCCTGCCGAGTTGCGGCAGCCGGTCATCGACCGGGCCCACCACTGGTTCTGCGAACCGGCAGGGCGCGACCGGACCTTCCGGGCGGTGCGGCGATTCGACGAGCCGCGGCTGGATCTGGACGAGGTCGCCGACGCCGTCGAGGCGCTCGGGGAGGGCGCGCGCCGGGACCGATAGTGTGACCGCCATGGGTGATC
>CAZEAV010000025.1:0-13000 GCA_964510215.1 uncultured Iamiaceae bacterium | reverse complement strand
GGAATCATCATGGCTTTCGGCTATGTGACCTCTGGCGCGATCCTCTGTGTGACCATCATCGGAATCCCCTTCGGCATCCAAGCGTTCAAACTCGCCGGCCTCGCCTTCCAGCCGTTCGGCAAGACGATCGTCCGCACCTGACCGAACGCGGCCGCGCCCGACCGAACCCAGGCGCGCAACCGCGGCAGTTCCGACGTATCGACCACGGTTCTCGACGCGCGCTGTCAACCGTTCTTCGCGCGTCCCGAGGCAGGCACAATCCACCACATGATCGACTCGTGTGGCGCTTGTGGCCGACCGTTCCCAGCGGGCGCCGCCGCGTGTCCGCAGTGTGGAACCAGCCGACCGAGCGCGGTGGCCGCGGTCGAATCAGGAGGAATCCCCCCGGCCCGACCCGACGCCGGCCAGGCACACAATCCGCAGTACGACCGCCCCGCGGTCCGAGGTGCGGCGAGCGAACCAACCGTGCGGCTTCCTCCGGCTCGACGTACCCCGACCCCAACGGGGGAGCCGCGTGCCTCGGCGACGCGATCCGCCAAGACAAGAGGTATTGCCATTGGCCTCGCCATTGCAGCGATCATCGTCATCGGCGGGCTCACCGCCGCGCTGGTCATCGTGGCGTCACTCCGCGGCGGGGGTGACCGGGGCGCCCAATTCGCGGGACTCGGCGGACACGCATCGACGGCCATGGGCGGGCCAGTCACCGGTGCGGGTTCGGGCCAGGAGGCTCCTTCCCCAACGACATCGGTACCGACGTCGGCGTCGACGCCGGTCGCCACCTCGGTGCTGACCGGTGCACCGACCACTACGGTGCCTGCGACCGCAGCGGCGCAGTCCCAGTCATACCGGGTCTGGCAGACGACGAGTATCTACTCGGGGCCTCATTTGTCCGATAGGTCGGTTGGGCAGGCCCCGGCAGACGACTGGGTCGAGGTCACCTGTAAGACGCTGAGCGATCCGGTCAGCGGCACCGTGCCCGATGATCGGGTCTGGCTGGGGATAACGACGGACGACGGCACATCGGGTTTCGTCCCGGACCAGTGGGTGGTCACCAACCACGACCCGATGGTGTGGTACGGCCAGGCCAACGTGCCGCTGTGTTGAGCCCGTGCCGACGGAAGCACCGGCCAGGTCGATGCCAACTCGGTCACGCCGACGCGAGCGGTCGGCGGGTAGGCGTCGAGCCTTGTACAGCACGCAACGGGCCCGGGGTCCGCCAATCGCGCTCATCCATGGATCGGGAACCCCACCGCGAAGCGCGCGTTTTGGCGGCGCTGTCGCGCGCCCGGGCGCGCGACGGTGGCCCCGGTCGGTCAGCGGCCACGTGACACGGGTCGAGAGAGCGGAGTTGTCATGGTGATGCGGTGCCCAGGGTGCTCGACGATGGTGGTCGAGTCGATGACGGAGTGCCCGATGTGTCACCGCGCGCTCGGCCCGGATCCGGTGGCGGCACCCCCCGATGCCGCGGGCCGGCCCGGACCGTCGATCGCCGCGTGGCCGAGCAGTGATGCGCCGGGCGCGGTGCCGAGTGCCAGGCCTGGCGCGAACCGGCCGTCGCAAAACACGACATTCGGGGAACCCGTCACGACCGACGCGGCCACTCCAGCGCGTCGACCGACCGTTGCCGCTTCAGCCAGCGCCGGGGCGGACGGCCCAGCGCGCGGCGTTCCGCCGGAGCCCGCTGCCGGCCGGCCCGACCACAGCGGAAGTCACCGCGGCCGCAACGTGGCGATCACCGCCGGCGCGTTCGTCCTCGTACTGGCCCTGGCCGCCGCCGCGTTCTTGGTCATCAACTCATCAGGCGGAACGAAAGCACTTGCCGTCACGTTGCAGCCGATCGGCGACCCCGGCCCAAGCCCGTTCACGGCGTCGGTCGCCACGATTAGCACCAAAGGCGCCGAGGCGTTCGCCGGCAAAGCAGGCAGTCGACACAACGGCACGACACCCGCGACGACGGCCACACGTGGACGATCGACGTCGACCAAGGCCATCACGACGCGACCCGTGAGCGGCGACACCTCGGGCTTCTACGGCGTGGACGCTGCCAAGCCACCTGCCGACACCAAGAAACTCACCCGCCTCGTCACCGCCAACCCAACAACACAACACGCCTGGGCGAGCGCAATGGGCATCGATGCTGCCACCATTTCAAGCACGATTGGCGCGTTGACGCCGGTACTCCTCGGCGGCGACACCGCCGTCACCGTCCACCACCTCGACCACGGTCGGCCCGTGGCCTACCAAGCCATCCTGCAAACCGGCACCCCGGTCCTCGTCGATGTGCACGGCGCCCCGGTTGTCGACGCGACCTCAGGCGACCCACTCACCAAACCCGTCCTCGGCAACGGTGAAACCTCTCTGGAAGGGCATCGCTGGCACAGCTTCGACCGCCACAGCGTCGCCCAAATCACCCCCGCGTCCAAACCACTCACCGCCATCGAAGGCACCGACATCCAGACCGGCAAACCCACCACCATCGGCGCCGGCAACACCGTCACTCTCAACGGCTACCTCGTCTCCAATGACAAAGGCGTCTCCGTTGTGTCCTTCGACGGCAAGAAGACCACCCAGATCGTCGACCAACCCGTGTTGAACGCGTTCAGCGACGGCGCGGGTGGGGTGATCTACCAGAAGGCTTCGGATGTCGACCCAATGAGCATCTGGGGCAAAGGGGCTCGGAGCATCTGGCATCTCGCCCAGGGACAGGATTCTCCGACACGACTCATCCAAGCGGGCGCCGGGAACCCAGCAGTCGTCGCCTTGGGGACGGGTAGATTCGATGACCGGCGAGTGTTGTTCTACAGCTCGTTGTCAACGGCTTCAGATGGGTCTGGATCGAAGCTCATCATGCGCGATCTGGAGGCTGGGAAAGACAATGTTGTAAGACCGCCGCAATCCTTTGTGGACGGCGGAACCGCGGGGTACCTCGCGTCGATCGCCAGCGCGCCCTCAATTGGCAATGACTTCGCGGTGTTCAACACGACCCAGGGGACCGTCTCGGCCCTCACGCCAGTGGACCGGAACCTCGAGATGAGTGATGCTTCTCCTCCTCAGTATTGCGGCCCTGACCCGACTGACCCATCCTCCGGCCTGGGCCGATGCGACGCATTGCTTGGCCCGTTCGTGACCGACAGCAAGGCGGCGATCTATTCGTCGGGCTCCGACTTCGACGGTGGCCACCAAACTAGCGACCTCATCGAGGTGGATTTTGCCAGCCGTAAGATCACCTCGCGGACCCACCTCGACCTCGACCTCAGCCAGGCATGCCACGGGTTCGCGCCATATGCGAGTGGAGACTCCACGCGCATGGTCATTTCATTCGGTCCCGACAGTGATGGGAATTGGCCGGACTGTCCGGCGCTTTCGATCGACCTGCGGTCTCTGAAGGTCACGAAGTTGCCGATCACCGGAATCGTGACCCCACTCGATCAACCGATCATCAGACGATCCGGAACCGCAAGCGCGCCGGTAACGACGACGCCCACGACGACAACTCCCACGACAACCTTGCCGCCGGCTACAACGGCACCACCGACGGTACCAACGACAGCACAGCCTTCGGCGGCCGCCCCGAGCTGCCCTACTGCCCAAGAAGTGCTTGACGTCGATGCTCGGTGGCGATCAGCCAACAATTATGGTGCGCTTCCGCAGAATACATCGCTCACTGGCGTGACGTGCGCAGGGCCATGGGTTCGTGCTGATTTTTTCCAAGTTGATGACCCTGATGGAGGGGGGCAATTTTATTTCGTGGTCATGAATACCGACGGCGGACTGCACAGCTTGGGCCCCGGACAGTGCAAACCGCAAGCACCAAGAGGTTTCGATATCCCGGCGCCCTATCACGACACAATCTGTTGATTATGCTAGTCGAGCTTGGTTTGCATTCGGCTCGCTCAGCGAATCACGCCGTGCCAATTACGCCGCACAATGGGAGAAGCCTGCGACAGGCAGAATGAGGCAATCTCGTTGTGGTCCTGCAACGGTGTCATCTGCAAGACCTCCACTCCCACACAGTGGACTCCAATAGGATTTGCGGCACCCGTAAGTTTTCGGACCCGACGTCCTTCGGGTGCGGAGTTACGAGCGCCGCCCCTCTTGGGGCCCCGCCATGATCGCGTGCACCCAGTGCGGGACGCTGAACGATTCCGGGCCCTCCGGTGCCGCGTGCGGCGCGCCGCTTGCGGCCAAACCGCCGGCGGCTCCCCGCGTGCCGGTTGTCGAGTCGCCGAGGCCGACACGACCGCAACCTGGTGTACCAGCGCAATCCGGTCGAGTCGTCGCGCCTTCCGAGCCCACGCTGGTTCATCCGTCGCCGCCGGCCGCAGGGCCTCCGACCGACGAGCCCCCACGCCGACGCGCCCGTGGCCCGGGCAAGGCCCGCTACGTGGTCATTGGCATCGCGGCGGTCGTGCTCGTCGCGGTCGGGGTGCTGGTCGGGGTACTCGTCACCCGCAGTCCCAAGACCTCCGACACTGCCCAGACACGGACGTCCGCCGATTCCTCATCGGCGGTCGGTGCGAGTGCGGCCAACACTTCCGCCGCATCGACGTCCGATCCACTCGCCACGACCGTCGAGGCGGCTCCGACCACCCAGCCCGCAACCACCCAACCGCCAGAGACGACCGCGGCGGCACCGACGACGACCGCTGAAGACCTGTCCGCCCCGACGAACGAGCAACGCAGCTTCCCGGTCGACGCTGACAAATGCGGCCCCGACGCACCCCAAGTCGGCAAATACCGACCCGACGGCCGCTATGAGGTCACCGCAACCGTCAAGGTCTGGGCGAAGCCGAACATATCGAGCACCCCGTTGGCCCGCATCGACGTCGACTCCTACGGTCCGGGCGGCATCGGCTGCCCCGACGATCAAGGAGCGTTCGTTCCGGTGAGCTGCAAGACCCAGGGCCAGACGATCGACGGGCCCTTCGGTGCGGATGCCCGGTGGGAGAAGGTCACCTACGACCAGACCACGGGCTACGTCCCCGACGAATGGCTCGACACCAAGTGGGACGGCGATGCCCTCCCCGACTGCTGACCCGCACGGTCGGCGACCGGGCGGCGCGCACGCTCGTCGCTCACACCGCCGCGGCAAGAAGCCGGTCATCGTCGGCGCGGCCGTGATTGCCGTCGTTATCGTCGCAGCAGCCTGGTGGGGGCTGGCCCACCGCGACGACTCGACCTCGGCCCGCGTCGCAGCCGGAGCCCATCCGCCGACCGGCCACCGCCGCGCAACGCCCGAAGGGTCGGCGGCGCGCCACGCGCGTTCGACGCCAAAGCCATCCGTCGAGTCCGACTCCACGATGCCGGCCGCCACTTCGCCGGCCACCACGACCGCCACGCCACGCCCGGTCACGTCGAAGACCATCCAGATCGTCGATTCCACCCGGCCGGTAGTGAGCCACGGCCAACAGATCGCCGGCGTGCGACGATTGCCGACCACCGTGTGGATCCCCACCGGGTCCGACCGGGTGCCCTTGGTCGTCTTCGCGCGCGGGTTCGAGTTGGGTCCGTCGCACTATGTCCGGTTCTGTTCGACGCTCGCGGCGGCCGGATTCGCGGTTGCGGCGCCGTCGTTTCCGCTTGCCGACGAGGCGCGTGGCAACTCCTTGGACCGCGCCGACATTCCCACCGAGGCGGGCGACGTGTCGTTCGTGATCGACACGTTGACCAAAGGCGACCTCGCACCCAGAATCGCCACGGGTGCGTACGCGGTCGTGAGCCATTCCGACGGCGCTGACGTGGCATTGCTCGACGGCTACGGACAAGGACACGTCGACCGTCGCCTGCGCGCCGTCGTCTCCGACGCGCCGGACGCAATGACCGACGGGGTCGTTGCCAGCGGCATCCCACTGTTGTTGATCCAGGGCAACGCCGATTCGGTCGTGCCGTACTGGAACAGCCAGAAAGTGTTCACCCAGGTGACCGCGCCCACGGCGTATCTCACCCTGACCGGTGCGGACCATTTTCCCCCGATCGCCGGTGGCACGAAGTGGACACCGACGCTCGATGCGAGCGTCGCCGCGTTCTTGCACGCCGCGGTCACCGGCCGGCCCAGCACGCAACGTTCATCCGCGGCGATCGACGCTGTTGCGTCACTGGTCCAACCGGGCGACCCGGCAACCCTGCAACGTCACTGACGCATCGACGCCATGGCACGATGCCGACGGGCAGGCCACGGCGACACCACCACCGATGCCGCCAACCGCGTCGGCCAAATCCATAGGGCGGCCACGGCGGGGCCGAAGGCCTCCGACATCGACGCAGCGGTGGCGGTCGAGAAGCCTCGTCACCTGACCCCCAGGCCAGACGCTATTCGCTGATGAAGTGCTCAGCCGTGACCAGGTGCTGGGGCGCGTCATCGGGCACGCGCCGTGGTGCTTGACGGTTGACGGCGCGGCCGTCGAAGAGGTGGACC
Organism: uncultured Iamiaceae bacterium; assembly: GCA_964510215.1. Lineage (GTDB taxonomy): Bacteria > Actinomycetota > Acidimicrobiia > Acidimicrobiales > Iamiaceae > JAFDWI01. The sequence goes on along the minus strand of CAZEAV010000025.1, from coordinate 6,585 downwards.
GCGAGCCGGACGACCTATTCAAGCCCAGGGCGTTGCCGCTCCGCGGCGAGCGCTGGTGCCAAGGGTCGCCGTCGGCGGAGTGGCCGCTGGGCACTCCACATCGTCGGTGGTGTCGCCTACCTGAGTTGCGGCAGGGCGCTCAGATCGATCGTCGGCGCGGCGCTCAGCCCTGGGCAGTCCCCTCCGAATCGTTCGACCCGACCCCGGAGCAGGAACTGCCGACCCGGAACGACTTCGCGACCAAGGGCGGGGCCCGACGCGCCGTTCCCAAACTCATCGACAACTACAACACCTGCTGCAGGGACGGCAGCACGAGCAGCCCTTCGTCGTCACTCCCACCGAACGCTTCGATGACGTCGATGTACTCGCGGATCACCTGGAGGATGGCCGTTGTCGAAATGTTGCCGACACGAAGCCATACGACCTTCGGCGGTGGTCCGTGGAGAAACGCGAGCTGACGGAAGTCAGAGTCCTTCGATGCGATGACGAAACCGTGCTCACGCGCGTACTGCCAGATAGCGTCGTCAGTCGCCGTATCGAGGCCGAGCGCGGTGACGTGCTCGCTCTCGGGAAAGTCAACCGCCAACCGAGTTGCCAGGCGCCGGGAGAGGTTTTGGTCGAAGAGCAGTTTCACGCCGTGGCGAGTCGACGTTCCCGAAGCGCGGCGAACTCGATGGCCGCCCGGACATGCTCAGCAGTGAGTTCCGGAAAGTCAACAACGATCTCTGCGGTGGTCATCCCCGAGGCCAGGTACTCCAGCACGTCATACACGGCAATGCGTGTGCCAATGAAGCATGGCTTGCCGCTCCGCACGCCAGGGCGGGTCTCGATGAGCGTGGTGAGATCCATCATGGCCATGCTAACGCCGCAATCGGTAGCGTTAGCGATGTTCACGACGGTGACCGAGTCGGCTGCCCCGGCCGGCCTCTTGGCAGATCTGTTGGTATCCTTGGGTGGAACGCCGCCTGACTCCTGCGCCGTCGACGTTGGACAATGCTGTGACGGCGGCGGTATGAACCGACGCGTAGATCCTCCCGTCGAGCGGTGAGCCACCCACGGCGGAGCCGACCCAGAAGAGGCGATGGCACGCACAAATGCATCCATCGCACGCCGATCGTATATGCACGACAACAACTGTCTTCGTCGACAAAAAGCAATCCGAGCGGCAAGTGAGTCGCCCTGGTTTGGTTGGAGGCTCCTGACCTTGGAAGCGAGGATGGAGCCATGTCGAAGAAGGTCGGTTCTGGGAAGCCGACGTCACGTCGGTACAGCGGCGATTCACAAGGATCTCACCGGTGCGTCTGGTGCGCCGGTTGCGTGGGGAGTCGGGCACCGAGCACGTCACGGTGAAGCGTGTCGCGGGCCAGCTCGGCTATGGGGTCGAGTCGGTCCGCGAGTGGGTGCACGAGCGTGACGTGACCGACGGGGTCGCGGGTCCCGAAGCGCAGCGGATCCGTGGGGTGGAGGCCAAGAACACCGGTTTGACCCAACCGAATCGGGAACTGGTCAGGGCGTACGACGTTTTGAAGAAGGCGTCAGCGATTTTCGCCCAGGCGGAGGCTGGATGTGCCGATGAGCATCCTGGTTCCGGTCGTTGACGCGTGCCGCGACGTCTGCGGGGTCTGCCCGGTCTGCCGGGTGCTCACCGCCCACGGCGTCGAGATCGCCCCGTCCAGCTGGGAACGCCGCGAAGAAGCGTGAACGTGAACCGTCAGAGCGGACGGTCCGTCCGAGCGTTGATGGCCCAGGTGCGGTTCGGCCTGTGGGTCGCGAACCGCAAAACGTACCGGGCCTACAAGCAGTGGTTGGCGCCCGACGCGCGGGCCATGAGATCGGGCCGGGACCAGGTCGCGTATCTGATGCGCACCCTGGAGATCCGGGGCGTGTCACGCCGCCGCAGACGGGTCGGGTGCACGGTGGCCGATCCAGGCGCGGCTCGGGCACCGGACCTGATCAAGCGGCGTTTCACCGCGGACCGGCCTGACGCGTTGTGGGTCACCGACCTGTCCCGCTGGGGACGCGACTACATCGTCGTCGTCCAAGACGCACTCAACGCCAGACCCCGAAGGACCCTGAACCGTCCGGGTCCCCGCAGAGTTGCCCGCCCGACAGGTGCACCGCGACGTCCGGGCGCCATCAGTTCGAGTTACACGCGCCCTGATAGATCGTTGGCGGAATCTCGTGCGTTTCGCAGGGGGTCCGTCGATCAACAAAGGTCCAGTGTCCGCCCACAAGACGGAGGACAACCGACCATGTATACGCCATAGGGGTCCCATCAGGGCCGGTGGCCCCCGGCTGCCGCGAGTCCGCTGCGCCATACGCCCAGGCACCCGAACACCCCAAAACCTGTCCGCTTCCGGAAACGAGGTTCGGCGCGTCCTCGGGATCCCCCGCTCTGACCGCGGCTTCGAGTTCAGCGCCCGTCGGGCACGGGGCACCAGGTGCGGTGGTAGTGGTGGCGGGTTGCGTCGGCGGCGGACCGGTGGTCGGCACCGCAGTCGTCGGCGCTGCCGCGGTCGTTGCCGAGCTCGTCGTCGATGACGCAGAACCACCATTGTCGCCGACGGGACGGATGATCGGCGCCCAGAGGGGAGAGACCTGACCGGTGACGGGAACGGCCTTGGTCTGCCAGGTCTCGGTGTCGATCGCCACCGCGTTCTGGGGAGTGCTGTTGTCGTTCGGGTTCGGAGTAAACGACACGGTCAGCGTGTGATCCGCATAGCCGAGAACGTACGCCCCGCTGTCCTGGGCATCGAACTCGTCGATCCGAAGCGTACGTGTTGGCTTGTTCGGCAACGCGGGTCCCACGTTCACGGTGACGCTCTCGTCAGGCAGCGTCGCGTTTACCGTCGCCAGAGATCCGTCGGAGAGCACGACGCCGGAGTCACCAAGGCACACGTTGGAACTCGGCCCGCGGCAGTACTCGCCGGGACCAGAGCCGTCGCCCTTGGGGTTGCCGAAGAAACCCCAGTCGTAGCTACGTGTCCACCCGCGCGTGTTGACTGCGCCACGATCCCCTCCGATCGCACCGCCCAAAATCACGGTACCCTCAGCGCGCGCGTGGTTGACATCGAAGGAGATCCGGTGAACCTTTGCGGTCGCGAGATCAATCAACTCGATCGCGGTGAAAATCGGATTCGACTGCGGCCCGGACGTGACACCAGCCGGTGGAGCGTCTGAGTCGGCGATCATTGCGGTCATTGCACCGTGGTAAGAACCGACATAGAGGAGCTGTAGTTCCTGTCCGGGTTTCGCGGAGGCCATGACCACTGGCTTCTTCTCCGCTGCCCGGTATCGCATGATCGTCGTCGGGTCGATGTCGGGATACTGGTCTGCGTGCGAACTCCGGTCCTGGTAGACGATGCCGCCGGCTCCGTCATCGAAGACTTTGGCAACGGGGTGGTCGATGATCTGGGTGGTTTTCTTGCCGTCGAAGGATACGACGGACACGCCTTTGTCGTTGGAGACCAGATAGCCGTCCAGGCTGATGGTGCTCCCCACCCCGACGGTGACCGGTTTGCCGGTTTGGACGTCCGTGCCGTCGATCGTCGTCAGCGGCTTGTCGCTCGCAGTGACCTGGGTGACGTCATCACGGTCGAACCCGTGCCAAACATGACCCTGCACCGTCACATCCCCGCCGCTCAGATCGGGTTCGGTCAACGGGTTTCCCGACGCGGCCGCGACCACCGGGGTGCCGTGCGCATCGATAAACACCGGCGTGCCGGCTTGGAGCACCGCCTGATACGCATGCGGGTTGCCTCGGCGCAACGCATGACTCGTCACCGCGGTATCCGCGCCCAGCAGCACCGGCGTCAGCTTCTTCACCGTCGACTGAATCGCAGACGGCTCGACACCCATCATCGTCGCCCATGCCGCGGCGGCCGTCGGTTTCGCCGCCAACTCGGCAGCCAGCCTCGACCCGTCCGCAACCGGAGTCTTCGGATCGACGCCGTAGAAGCCACCTTTGTCGCCAGCCGTGCGCGTCAAACGCAACCGACCCGATGCGGCCCCGCTCGTCGGCGACGACTGCGCACGAGTTGACGACGACCTCGCAGCTTTCGCCCGGTACGCCTTCGCAGTTTTCGTATCGACCTTCACCACTGACCCGGTGAAGGGATCCGGACCCGGATTCCCGATCGGCACCAACGTCACCGCCAGCGCTTTCGAACCCCCACCACGACCCTTCACCACAAACAACCCCGCAGCCACCAACACCAGTACCACGACGACCCCACTCACCGCTGCCGCGATGTTTCGACCACGATGCGAACCCGCGCCACCCCGACCAGCCTGCAGGCCGGCATCACCACCGCCGTCCGCGACACCAGGATCCAGCCCAGCGTCCGCGGGCGCACCCGCCCCAACAGCCGCAGCCTCGACCGACGACGGGCCGGGACCAAAGCCGACGCCATCCGGTGCGCCGACCGCGCGGTCAGCCGACCCGGCGCCTGGTCCACCAACCGGAGCCGTTCCCGCAACCCCAGGCACGTTCGCCGACCATTGACCGACCCCTGACGGCTTCGCCGTCGCTCCACCTGCCGGCACATCCGTACCACCATCCAATGCGCGGTGACACACCGGACACTCCTCCATCGACTCGACCACCATCGTCGAACACTCCGGACAACGCGTCACCACGACCACATCACCTCCCGCCGCGCGACGGCGCAGGCGAACCGACAATCCGTCACGCGTTCGAGCCTCGACTGCCAGCAGCGCGCGATGCGCGAGACAGACCGCGCGCTGCTCCTCCAGTCGGGCGAGTGAGCTCTCGACCGATCATCGATCACGGGGAACACGGTGTCAAACACGTACACGTGCTACACTTATGTGTCATGGCCGCGACGCTGACGATCCGACTGCAGGAAGGGGACCGTACCGTGCTCGAAAGCGCTGCCAACGCATCGGGAAAGGGGCTCAGCACCTACGTACGCGAGCTTGCCGAAGCACAGGCTGCCGAACTGCGGCGCGCGTCGATACGGGCCGAAGGGGAACGGATCGTTGCGCACCTCGACCAAGATTCCGGCGCCGCTGGTGAAGTCGATGCGCTCGGCACGCCGCAGTTCGACGTGCCGTGACTCGTTTCGCTGCGGGCGAGATCGTGGTCGTTGATTGGCGCGGTGGCACCATGCCCGGCGAACCGGGCAAGCTCCGCCCGGCCGTCGTCATCGAAGACGAAGGGCTGTTCCCCGAGGCGTACCCGTCGACGCTGGTGGTGCCACTGACCCACGACGAAGGCCTTGCGTACCCGACCTTCGCCGTTCGGCTCGATCCGACCGGAGCGAACGGTGTCGACACGACGAGCTGGGCGCTCGCCCACCACGTCACCAGCGTGTCGACCCGCCGAGTCAAAGGCACCGGCTCACACGTGACGCCAGAAGAACTCGCCGACGTTCGCCGCCGCGTCACCCTCGCGATCGGCGCCTGAAGCTTGTTTGTCCGCCGAGCAAGGGCCGCGTGGCCGGGCCGGGAGACGGCCCCAACAGTTCACGACGCCAGCGGGTAGCAGCCGGATTGTCGCGGCCATGTGAGTCGGCGACTCACCCAGTTCGCGTGAACACCATCTGGTAGCCGTCATCGGTCGTCCGAACATCGATGGTGTCCATCGAATCGTCGAGCGTCACACCATTGTTCGCACTCAGCTTCGAGTCGAGGTCCACCGAGCTTCGTAGGGCTATGGCCGTGCGCGGCGTGCGTCGCGCGCGGCCATCACCGCGCGGATGGGCGTCAGGGATCTCAGATCTGCAACGGTTCATGGCTCGACCCGACAATCGGCGTCCGCCGTCCAGGTGCCCGAGCGGTAGTGTCGACCCATGTCGGTCGGCTCCGAGCGTGCGTTCATCGACGTCAGGGCGTCATTTTTTCCGCTGGCGTTTCTCTTGTTCTTCTGCCACCCGCGCATCGCGCTCGACGGTGTGGAAGTGGCATCCGATGGGTGGGGCACGACGAGAATACCCGTCTCGCCCGGACCGCACCGTATCGCCGTTTGGGCGCCGTATCTGTATTTGAAGACCATGGGCTACAACGAAGGCGTCGTGCAGGCCCAACCCGGCGCGATCGTGTCACTGCACTGGCGCGCCCCCTGGATCGTTTTCCTCGATGGGAAGATCACAGTAAGCGGGCCCGTTGCCGCCGCGGGAGTTGCGCCCGGGGCCGCCGGTGCGTTGCCGATGGACGCGGCGTCGCCCGGTGCAGAACCGCCGACCTCGTCTGAGAACGTGGCCTCCCAGCCACTGTGGCCCGGCGCACCCGACGCGGCACCAACGACAGGGGTGCCACCGGCCGTGACCCCACCGCCGCCGGGGACCGATGGTGGCAGGCTCAAAGGCTCGCTTTCCGAGAAGCACCCGCCCCGGCATTGAACGGCCGAACCCGTGTGGGTCGGCGCTACACGCCCGGGAATCGGCGGGCCGTGACGCCATCTGGAATGAGACGATCGTGGACGGCGCAGCGCAAGGCGATTGTGACCAGATCTGGTGCGACGACCCCGCCGAGGGCACGACCGTTCGGGTGCTTTGCCACAATGGTGCTGACCCTTGGACGACACTCCGAGTCCAGTGCGCCGGCACTGCCACGAGCACCCGG
>CAZEAV010000024.1:0-13170 GCA_964510215.1 uncultured Iamiaceae bacterium | reverse complement strand
GTTGCGTACGTGCAGGCGATGCGGTCGCACCTGCTTCCGGCGGGTGAGGCGTCCGCGCAATCGACGTCGCTGCCGAAGCTCGGCGACCGGCTCGCCGGCGACACCGGAAGCCGGATCAACGAAATGGACCAGCGGCGCCGACGCGACGAAAGCGCCGGAATTACCTACACTTCGGTCACCGTCACCGGACACGTGAAATCGATCGAAACCGACTCCTCCGACGGGCTTGTGAAAGCGACCATCAAGCTGTGGGCCGACTACACCTGGTCGGACGGACAGGACAGCGGAGACGGCATCCCCTGCCGCGTCGCGTACGACCCCCACACCGGCGCCCTGGTGTCCTTCCACGTCATCTGGCCGACCGACGACAACACCTACGGCGCCTTCACCCCCGAGAACTGACCGACGCCTGAAAGCTGGGCGGCAGGGCGGGTCGGGCAAGAATTGCACCATGACGAATGACCTCGCGGAGATCCGGACGCAACTGCAGAACATCTCCGAACGCCTGGACGACCACATCATGGACGTGCTGCGGTCTGCGGTCGAGGACGGCGCGACGAAACGGCCACCCGAGGAGAAGATCCTCACCCGGGCCCGGGCGGCCGTGGACAAGGCTGTCGGCCTGCTCGATCACGTCGACGACGACTGAGACGACGCCGGTGAGGATGGCTGTGCCGGCTCGACCAGGTCGTTCAATGCGTCGATGAGGCGATGCAGGCCCGCCGTGCGAGCAGGATCCATGTGCAGCCGCACGCGCGCCGCGGACGGGTCGTCCTGGTCGGTCCGTTCGACGGCGAACGCGTTGGTGACGCGGATACCCCGCCCGTCGGTGGCCAGATCGGCGAAACGGTCGTTCAGGTCGCGCAACTGCGCGGTGTCCGGCGCATGGTTCAACCGGATGATCAACTCGTTGCCGACCCACCGGATCGAGCGGTAGTTCGCGTAGAAATGGGCGACGTGGGCCACTGCCTCAGTGTGGTCGTCGCAGACGCGCACCATGGCCAGATCCTCCGGGTCGGCGTATGCGCCCCCGGCGACCTGGTCGGTGATGAACCTCCGCCAGGCTTTCCAGAACGTCCCGCCCGGAACATCGAGGAGCACCACCGGCGTCGGAATGGCCTTGCCGGTCTGCTGCAGGGTGATGAGCTCCATCATCTCGTCCAGCGTGCCGAAACCGCCGGGCATCGCCACGAACGCGGCCGACTCCTTCATCAGCATCAGCTTCCGGGTGAAGAAGTACTTCATGGACACCAACTTGGTGTCACCGACGATCACGTCGTTCGCGTCGGTCTCGAACGGCAGCCGGATGCGCACCCCGAACGACGCCGCCCGACCGGCGCCTTCCATCGCGGCGAGCATGATCCCCGGCCCGGCCCCGGTCACCACCATCCAGCCGTCATCGGCAAAGGAACGGGCCAGCTGCCTCGCCTGGGTGTAAAGCGGATCCGACTCGGTCGTCCTGGCCGACCCGAACACGGTGACCTTGCGGCGGTCCCGAACCGGAGCGAACGCGACGAACGCCTCGCGCATCTCACGCAACGCGGCCCGGACGATCTTGAGGTCGAGTCGCTCCACGTCGGTATCGGCGAGGCGAACGGCCTCGATGAGGATGTCCCGCAACAGGGCGCGTTCCGAGGTCGGTGCGATGTCGTCGAGCAGGCTGTCCAGGTGCGTGTCCCACTCGTCGCGCCCGGTCGTGGAGCGTCGGCGGCCGTCGCTCATCGATCGCTCATGCGGCGACCGGATCGAGGTGTTGGTACAACGTGGTGCGCTGCACCAGTCGACGGCCGATGGGCTCGACGAGTGCCCGGAACCCGGATTCGTCCATCGCCTGACCGTGCTGCGCGCCGGCCGCGCGCGAGATGTTCTCGTCCATGAGGGTGCCCCCGAGGTCGTTCGCTCCGGCTTGGAGCAGCTGTCGGACGCCACCCAGACCGAGCTTGACCCAGGACGCCTGGATGTTGTCGATACAGCCGGCGTAGGTGATCCGGCCGACCGCGTGCATCAGCACCGACTCGCGGAACGTCGGACCCCGCCGGGAACGGTGGCGCAGGTAGATCGGCGACGCCATGTGGACGAACGGCAGCGGCACGAACTCGGTGAAGCCCGCGGTTTCGTCCTGGAGGTTGCGGGTCCGCATCAGATGACGCGCCCAGTGGCGCGGGTGCTCGATCGCGCCGTACATGATCGTGATGTTCGAGCGCAGCCCCACCGAGTGGGCGATCCGGTGGGCTTCGAGCCACTGTTCGGTGTCAATCTTGTCGGGGCACAACTCCGCGCGGATCTCGTCGTCCAGGATCTCTGCCGCGGTGCCGGGCAGCGTTTTGCAACCGGCCTCCACCAGACGTCGGAGGTACGCCGCGAGGGGCTCCTCCAGCCGTCGGGCACCTTCGGTGACTTCGAGCGCGGTGAACGCGTGGATGTGGATGTCGGGAGCGGCTGCATGGACAGCCCGGGCCACGTCCACGTAGTAGTTCCCGTCGAAGTTGGGGTGGATCCCACCTTGCAGGCACACCTCGGTGGCCCCCAGCGCGGCGGCCTCCCGGGCGCGCTCGGCGATGTCGTCGAGGGTCAACAGATACGGCGTGCCACGCAGGTTCAACGACAGCGGTCCTTTGGAGAAGCCACAGAACCGACACTTGAACGTGCAGACGTTCGTGTAGTTGATGTTGCGGTTGTGGACCCAGGTCACCGCGTCGGAGACCGCACGTCGGCGGAGTTCGTCCGCCACGGCCGCCACCGCCGCGACCTCGGGGCCCCGCGCCGAGAACAGGGTGACGATCTCGTCCTCGTCGACCCGCTCGCCGGCGAGCACCCCGGTGAGGACTTCGCCCACCGCCGAACCCGCGGTGGGGACCGGAGCGCCGCCGGGTGGCACCAGACACGCCGGTTCGACGTCGGCGCCGGAGTACCAGGCGGTGTTGCGCTGGGAGATCTGGACCACTTCGGCACCGGTGCCCGCCTCGATCGCGGCGGCGATGCGCTCGGGGAAGTACGCGCCGGGGTCGTCGCGGGCCAGGCACTCCGCGTCGGAGCGGTCCATGACCGCGAAGCGGTTGGCCTCGTCCAGCCAACGTGACGGCTCCGCGACGAACTCGGGATAGATCGTGAGGCGCGGGGCCAGGGTGTGCCCGTGGGCCTCGGTCACCGATCGGAGTCGGTCCAGGCCCGGCCATGGCCGCTCCGGGTTGACGTGGTCCGCGGTGATCGGCGACACCCCACCCCAGTCGTCGATGCCGGCATCCAACAGGTGCCCGAATGCGTCGGAGAGATTCGGAGGTGCCTGCAGGTGCACGTCGGGGGGCAGGATCAGCCGCGCCACGGCGATGGTGTCGGCGAAGATCTCCGGATCGCACGGTGCCGCGCGGTGCATGGCCGTTCCGGGCTTGGGCAGGAAGTTCTGGACGATGACCTCCTGGACGTGGCCGTGGCGGCGGTGCGCCTGTGCGATCGCTTCGAGGGCATCGATGCGGTCCTGAGCCGATTCACCGATCCCGACCAGAATCCCCGTGGTGAACGGGATCGCCAGCTCTCCCGCGGCTTCCAAGGTGGCCAGACGGCGGTCGGGGGTCTTGTCCGGCGACCCACGGTGCGCGTCCAGGTCCGGGTTCAGCGACTCGAGCATCATGCCCTGCCCGGGGGCCACCTCACGCAGGCTGCGGAGCTCATCGGGGTACAGCGCACCCGCGTTGGCGTGGGGCAACAGCCCCGTCTCGTCGCGCACGGCAGTTGCCGCGACCGTGAGATAGTGGACCGTGGAGTCATAGCCGTTCGCACGCAACCACTCCCGGGCGACGGGGTAGCGCTCCTCGGGGCGTTCCCCGAGGGTGAAGAGCGCTTCGTGGCACCCGGACTCGGCGCCCCGCGTGGCGATGGCGACCACCGCGTCCAGGTCGAGGTAGGGATGATCCACCCGGGCCGGAGGTCGGGCGAACGTGCAGTAGCCACAACGATCGCGACACAGCATCGTGAGCGGGATGAACACCTTCGGCGAATAGGTGACCCGGTTGCCGAACGCCTGATCGCGGACCGCTCTCGCCTGGTTTCGCAACTCTCGGGAGCTCTGATCCAGCAATACCTCGTGCATGGGTGGGGACCTTATCGGCGGGGATGTCCAAGTTCGCATCGGAGGAGATCCGACCCCGAATCGCCCCTCAACCGTGCAGCATGAGCCCGATGAACAGCGCCGCGATCGCCGACACCGAGGTGAGGGTGCCCCAGACCGCGAGCCCGAGTGTCGATTTGGATCGCTGGTGCGCGAACGCAGACAGACCCGATACGCCGACGACCACGACCTTCACCACCAGGGTCACCTTCCACGCGGTGTCGGGGTGATACCCGCGCACCTCGGCGATGTTCCACAGCCCGGTCACCACCAACACGGCGAACGCCGGCCAGGCGATGCGATTGAAACGCCGGGCGAGCATGGCCGGGAGGCCGGCGTCGATACTTCTCGCCCCGGGTACCAACCCGGCAAGCGTGAGTTGGCCACCCACCCAGATCGTCGCCGCGATGACGTGGGTGAACAGCCGGATCGTGGTCCAGGTCACCGGTTCCATGGTCCGTGTCCTCCCGCCGGGATACCGTCCTTGTCAGCCCGCGATCTCGGGAGACAGCCCGGCCAGTACCGCAGACGCACTCATCGACCGGTCCTCGGCACCGCGGCTGTCGCCCGAGGGGATGCCGAGGGAGAAGCCGGTGAACGCACGAACCGCGTCGATGAGCGGCCGCAGACTGCGGGGCGGGGGGAAGTACTCGTCCTCCTCGGTCAGGTGCACTTCTTCCACACCATTGCGGGGTGCGAGGAAATCGATCACCTCGGCCACGAGCTCATCGGGTGCCGACGCCCCCGCGGTGACGCCCACGGTGCCAACGAGATCGTCGGGCAACTCATCGGCACCGTTGACCCGCAACACCCGCTCGCAACCCTCGTCGGTCGCGATCCTCGCCAGCGCCCGGGTGTTGGAGGAGTTCTCCGACCCGATCACCACCACGGCGTCGCAGCGGTGCGCCATCTCGACCAGCGCGTCCTGCCGATTCGTCGTGGCGAAGCACAGGTCCTTGCGTCCGGGCATCCACATCTGGGGGAACCGCTCGCGGGCATGGGCCGCGAGGACCGCTGAATCGTGCTGACTCAGGGTCGTCTGGGTGACCAGCGCGACCGGACCGTCGAAGCTCTCCAACGCGTCGATCTCGGAGATCGACTCCACGCGGTGGATCCGCTCTGGCGCTTCGGCGATGGTGCCGACCGCCTCCTCGTGCCCTTCGTGGGCGATGTAGATGATGTCGTAGTCCTTCCGGCTGCGAGTCCGGACCTCGTGGTGCACCTTGGTGACCAGCGGGCAGACCGCATCGACGACGAAGCCGCCCCGTGCCTCGGCGGCGGCGAGTACCTCGGGGGCCGAACCGTGCGCGGAGAGCATCACCGGCGCGCCGGCGGGCACCTCGTCGATGTCGTCGACGAAGACGACCCCCTGGTATTCGAAGCGCTTGACCACCGCCGCGTTGTGCACGATCTGGTGGTAGCAGTAGATGGGCGGTTCAAAAGCCCGCACCATCCAGGCAAGGGCCTTGATGGCCATCTCCACGCCCGCGCAGAAGCCGCGGGGCGCGGCCAGCAGCACGCGATCCACACTCATGGCCCGAAGGCTACTGTCGGGGCCGCCCGAATCGGACGAGCCACAGGTCACCTGTGCGAGGGGATGGTCGGATGAACGAGATCGGCATGACGATCGCGGATTCCACGCCGCGGCCGACCAGGCTGACCCGCCCCTTCTCGGGGGCACCGAACGTCGTGGTCATCGTGCTCGACGACGTGGGGTTCGCACAGCTCGAACCGTTCGGGTCCGACATCGCCACGCCCGCCATCTCGGCCCTCGCCGCGCAGGGTCTGCGTTACCGGAACCACCACGTCACGGCCATGTGTTCACCGACCCGGGCCGCGCTCCTGACCGGCCAGAACCATCACGCCGTGGGCATGGGATTTCTGCCGGAGGTGCCCATCTCCTACCCGGGTTACAACGCGCGGATTCCCTCCACGGCCGTGGCGTTGCCCCGGCTGTTGCGCGATGCCGGTTATTCGACGTTCGCCGTGGGCAAATGGCATCTCGCGCCGCGCTGGGAGGTGTCTGCGTCCGGGCCGTTCACCCAGTGGCCGCTCGGGCTGGGTTTCGAGCGTTACTACGGCTTCCTGGCAGGGGACACGAACCAGTACGCCCCCGAACTCGTTCGCGACAACAGCTTCGTCGAGCCGCCGGGATCCTGGCGTGACGGCTACCACCTGACCGCGGATCTCACCGATCAGGCACTGCGGATGGTGCGCGACGCGCACCAGGCGACGCCCGGCAAACCTTTTCTGTTGTGGTTCGCCACCGGTGCCCAACATGCACCGCACCAGGCGCCGACGGAGTGGACGGAACGCTTCCGCGGCCATTTCGATGCGGGCTGGGACGCGTGGCGCGAAGCGCTCTTTCAACGCCAGGTGGCCCAAGGGGTGGTGCCCGCGGGCACCGAGCCCAGCGCCCGGCCCGAATGGGTGACACCATGGAACGAACTCGACCGGGATCGGCGCCGACTGTTCGCCCGCCTCATGGAGGTGTACGCGGGCTTTCTGGCTCACACCGACGCGCAGATCGGCCGCCTGCTCGGGGGCCTGGACGGCATGGGCCTCACCGAGAACACCCTGGTGCTGGTGTTGTCGGACAACGGCGCCAGCGCGGAGGGCGGCCCGCAGGGTTCCATCAACGAGATGCGCTTCACCCACGACCGTACCGACGATCTCGCCGAGACCCTCGCCAGGATCGACGAGCTGGGCGGTCCACGGTCCTATGAGCACTATCCGTGGGGATGGGCTTGGGCCGGGAACACCCCGTTCAAGTTGTGGAAACGTCACACGTGGCTGGGCGGGGTGCGCACCCCCTTGATCGTCCGCTGGCCCCGGCGTATCGGCGCCGCATCGGCCGGCGCGGTGCGCGACCAGTTCTGTCACGCCGTGGATCTGTTGCCGACCGTGTTGGAAGCCACCGGCGTGGAACGGCTCGACGTCATCGACGGTGTGGCGCAACGGGAGCTGGACGGGTCGTCGCTGCTCGCCACGTTCGATGATCCGGATGCCCCCGCGCCGCGGACCAGCCAGTATTTCGAACTGCTCGGTTCCCGGGCGATGTATCTGGATGGTTGGAAGGCCACGACCGACCACGTCGGCGCCCAGATGAGCATCGAGCGCGAGCTGGTCACCGGCAGCCACGATTTCGCCCACGACCACTGGTCGCTCTACCGCCTCACCGACGACTTCGCCGAGGTGCACGATCTTTCCGAAACCGAGCCCGAGAAGTTGGCCGAGCTGCAGCACGCCTGGTGGGTCGCGGCGGGCAGGAACCAGGTGCTCCCCTTGGACGACACGTTCACGGCCCGTAGCGTCGCCCTGGAACCCAACCCGTGGCCGCCCGGCTTCGCGTTGCGCTATCTGCCCGGTGGGGGGCCGGTCGCCGAGGATTTTCTTCCTCCGAGTGGGGCGGGGTTCACCCTGCTGGGTGAGGTGGAATGCGGTGACGCGGCCACGTCCGGGATCATCGCGGCCCTGGGCGACTGGAACAACGGTTGGGCGCTCTGGCTGAAAGCGGGCTGGCCCCATTTCCACGTCGCACTTTTCGGCGCCGCCCACGTGGCGACCTCACCCACCGCGGTGTCCGCCGGCCCACACGAGGTCGCCGTGGAATACCGCCGCACCCGCGAAGGTGGAGGACCGGTGCGGTTGTTCTGTGACGGCGAACCCGTGGCCACGTTCGTATTGAGGAGCGATCTGCCGTTCCGCTGGCAGATCGGGGGAGCCGGGCTGCGTCTCGGCCATGACGCCGGCCTCCCGGTGTCCGACGACTACGACGTCCCGTTCGAATTCACGGGCGTCGTGAGGTCGGTGGAGATCCAGAGCCATGCCATGAACCCCCCGGACTCCGACGATTCCCACCTGCATCGCGTCATGCGGCGCGACTGACGTCGGTGGTCGCACCGCATGCCGGCACTAGCGTTGGGCTCCACCATGTGCCTCGACGGAGCCGGACGTCCGCGACCTTGACCCAGACCGAACACGCCGATCAAACGGCCCCTCGGGCGACGACGCCCTCGCGTCGGTCGGGCCTGCTCCATCCCGGGGACCTGGACTCCTGGCACCGGTGGCAGGCGCGCCACCGACCTGTCCTGCAGCGGGTGCGGAACCTGCGCGCCCCGAAATCGCTTCCCGCGACGCTGACCGTGGGGCGCACCGACGCGCGGGTGCTCGTCGCGTCTGACGGTTCAACTCCGAGCTTGAACGGTGCGGTCATCGATCCACTCAGGTGGCTCGACAAGACTCCGTACGCCGTCCTCGACACACGGCCCCGCCTGGATGCGTGTGGTCCGGAAGCCGCGGTGCACGCCATCGACGTCGCCTCCGAGACCGCTCCCGCGCAGCTCGCCGCGCTCCTGCCGGAACTCCGCTGCGTAGTCACGACCGGTGAGCATCTTCCGCTCGGCGCGCTCGCACACGACACGGCCCGCCGCACGGATTCCGAGGCGTTCGTCGTCCAACACGGGTTGGTGACCCCGTACTCCCCGCCGATCACGGGAGGGTGCACCTTGCTCGCCTGGTCCGACGCCGACGGTGAATTCCTCTGTGGCGGCATGGACGACGTCGAGGTCCGGGTGGTCGGCAGCCAGATGCTGTGGACCGCGGCCGAGCACCGCGCCGCTCCGGTGGATCCGGCGGATGCGCCGACGTTTCTGGGCCAGTGCCACGCCGCCGAACTCCCGCGCACCTCGCTGTTCCGGGTATCGGCCGGATTCTGTCGCAGCACCGGCGCGACCTATCGCCCGCACCCTTCCGAATCGGATCGGGTATCGCGTGCCGGCCACCTGGTCATGCGGGCCGCGGGCATCCACCTGGACACACTTGCACGCCCGCTCGCGCAGATCGCCACGCCGGTGGCCGCGATCTTCTCCAGCGGATTGGTCGAGGCCGCGGCTGCCGGGATCCCGTCCTGGGGTTACTTCCCCGATCCACCGAGATGGGTCGCCGAGTTCTGGGACCGTTACGGCATCGCGCAGTGGGGCTCGGACCCCACCCCTGCGCCGGCCCGGCCCGAGATCGAACCGGCCGTACAGATCGCCCGCATCCTGGCCGGAGCAGTGGGAGGCGAAGGACGATGAGCGGTTCCGGATCGCGGTCGGTCGTCGCCATCGTCGGTCGCCCGAACGTGGGCAAGTCCACACTGTTGAACCGCATCATCGGACGCCGTGAGGCCATCGTGGAAGCCCGGCCCGGCGTCACCCGGGACCGCAAAGAAGTGCCCGCGGAGTGGAACGGCTACCCCTTCACGGTCGTGGACACGGGCGGGTGGATCCGGGGAGGCGATGCACTCGACGACAAGGTGACCGAGCAGGCCGAGCGGGCGATCCTCACCGCGGATGTCGCGTTGTTCGTGGTGGATGCGACCGGCGGTATCACCGAGGACGACGCCCGGATCGCCGCCCTGCTGCGGCGCCGGCGTGGGCCGACGATACTGGTGGCGAACAAGGTGGACGACACCGTCCATGAAGGCATGATCTGGGATTTCCTCGGGTTGGGGCTGGGGGAGCCGGTCGCGGTGAGCGCCCTGCACGGGCGCAACGCCGGGGAGTTGTTGGACCGCGTGGTCGCCGAATTGGCCGAGTCGGTCGGACCGGCTCCGAGCCCGGACCGCGATGGCGACGACGGCACGCCGAGTCCCCGTGAATCCTCAGGTGACCCGGAAGCCCGCCGGGTGTTCGCGGTGGCGCTCGTCGGGCGCCCGAACGTGGGCAAATCCACGCTGTTCAATCGACTGATCGGCGACGACCGTTCGGTGGTACACGATCTGCCCGGCACGACCCGGGACACCATCGACACGGTGGTCGACACGGCGGACGGCCCGATCCGGTACGTCGACACCGCGGGCATGCGTCGGCGCAGCCGCGTCGACGAGGGCAGTGAACGGTTCTCGGTGATCCGTGCCCTGCGTGCCGTGGACGAAGCCGACATCGCGTTGTTGCTCATCGACGCGACCGAAGGGGTCACCCACCAGGATCAACGTCTCGCCGAGCGCGTCGACGCCGCCGGATGCCCGGTGGTGGTGGTGCTGAACAAATGGGAGCTGCTCGACGCGGATGCCCGCGCGGCGGTGAACGCGGATGTGGGCCGACGACTCGCTTTTCTGGGGGAGAGCATCGTGCTGCCGATCTCCGCACTCACCGGCAAGGGCGTGCACAAGCTGCTCCCGGCGCTGTCCGAGGTCGTCGTCGCGTACCGCAGCCGGGTGCCCACCCGCCGGGTGAACGAGATCATGGCCGCGGCCCAGTCCGCGCACCCGGCCCCCCATGGCGCCCGGGTCCTCTATGCCACCCAGGCGGCGACCGATCCACCCACCTTCACCCTGTTCGCGAACCGCGACCTGCCCCGCACGTACCTGAAGTACCTGGAGAACACCCTGCGCGAAAGGCTGGATCTCGGGGTCACGCCGGTGAAGCTGCGGGTCCGACGCCGCTCGTGAAGCACGGCGGGGCAATCGCGGGCACCTCGGTCGCCGTGGGGACCGCCGCGCTGGTCGCGTTGCGCCGATGGGCCCGCCGGCGCCACGAGGCATGGTCCGAGGGCGCGGCGATGCCCGGCACCGTGGGCGGGCGCAGCGGCGAGGTCGCGAAGGTCGCCGGGAAGATGGGGGTGCAGTACGGCTTCCACCAGGCGCAGCGGACGTTCGCGTCCGCCGCCCGACGGGAGGAACTGGACGAACGCTTCGCGCTCCACAACGCCGAACAGGTCACCGAGGTGCTCGGCAACCTCAAGGGCGTGATGATGAAGCTCGGCCAGATGGCCAGCTACCTCGATCTGGGGCTGGGAGACGAGATGCGTGCGGCCCTCACCCAGCTCCAGGCGGCCGCGCCGCCCATGGCGCCGGAACTGGCCACCGAGACGCTCCAGAAGGCACTGGGCCATCCGGTGGGGGAGCTGTTCGCCGAATGGGATCCCAGGGCGATCGCGTCGGCGTCGATCGGCCAGGTCCACCGGGCGCTGACGCACGACGGTCGGGCGGTGGCGGTGAAGGTGCAGTATCCGGGTATCGCCGAGGCGATGGCCGCCGACCTGGAGCACGCCGACGTGTTGTTCGCCGCTCTGGGATTCATGTTTCCCGCACTGGAGGCGGAACCCCTGGTCGCCGAGCTGCGTGCCCGCCTGGCCGAAGAACTCGATTACGAGAACGAAGCCGCCAACCAGTCGATGTTCGCCGAAGCGTACCGGGACCATCCGTTCGTCTTCGTCCCCGACGTCGTGCCGGAGCTGTCCAACGCCACGGTGCTGACGAGCGACCTCGTGGTGGGTCGCCGTTTCGCGGAGATCGCCGATGCCCCGCAGGCCGAACGCAACCGTGCGGCCGAGGCCATCTTCCGCTACGTGATGCGGTCGCTCTACTGCCTGGGAGCGTTCAACGGCGATCCGCACCCCGGGAACTACCTGTTCTGCGACGACGCTCGGGTGGCGTTCCTGGACTACGGACTGGTGAAGCACTTCGAGGCGGACGAGATCGAGTTGTTCGCGGCGATGCACCGGGCCATGGTGATCGATCGTGACCCGGCGCAGTTCCGGCACCTGTTGCAGGTGGCGGGCATCGTCGCGGCCGACGCACCGCTGACCGACGAACGGCTCCACACCTATTTCTCAGGCTTCTACGAGCACCTCATCCCGGACGAGGAAACAGAGGTGACCTCGGAGTTCGCGGCTGGGCTGGTGAGCCGTATGTTCGACACCGACGGCCCGTTCGCGGACGTGCAACGCCACATCAACGTCCCCCCCAGCTTCCTGTTGATCCAACGCATCAACCTGGGGTTGTACGCCTTGTTCGCCGAATTGGGGGCGCGGGCGAACTGGCGGGCCATCTTCGCCGACATCGTTCCCTGGGTCGGGGGCGCCCCGACGACCGAGCTGGGGCGTGCCGAAGCCACTTGGCTCGCAGCGCGCACCACGCGGGAGTGACCACCCGCCGGTCGCCGCGTGCCGATCGGGTGTCGATTCGGTGACGATGCCCCCCAGGTCCGGCGTCGAACGGGCACGGTCGCGGCTGGTGGCGGCACTGCCCTCGAATTCCGAGGTGTTTCCGGGTTCGTGACGATCTGATGAACCGGGGCCGATCGGCCCTCGCCGGTGTCATACCCAACGGGTACGATCCTTGGCGCATGGGTGTTTTCGTTCTCTCGGTGGTCGCCGCGGCCTGTCTGGTCGCCGCGAGCTTCTGGACGCGCTCCGCGCTGGTCCATCGGCGCGCCTGGAAGCGCGCCGCACGGGAGTACGGCGAGAACTCGGACGCCGCGCTGCTCGCCCGCACCGCGTTCAGAAAAGAAGTGCATGCCACGGCGCTGTACGTGGCCCTGCTGATCGCCACCGCCATCGGGTTGGCGCTGAAGACCAAGAACTCCATCTACGCACTGGCGCTGGTGCTGATCCCGGTCGGACTCTCACTGGCGTTCTCGAGGGACTTTCTCCGGTCGGTCCGCCTGTCGGCCGATCGTTTCACCATCGAACGTCGCGCGGTCGAGGTGCTCACCCAGGAGCAACTCGCTCCCAAAGCCTGGGCATCCCGATTGGCCCCCGAAGACCTGCCCGAGCTCTCGGGGTTCGAGTTGGGCCGCGTCTACCAGGCGGGAACCGGGATGATGGCCGGCGACTTCTACGACGTGTTCCGGGTGGGGCCGAACCGGGTTGCCGCGGTGATCGGCGACGTGACCGGTCATGGCATCGAAGCGTCGATCACCGCGTTCCAGGCCAAGTATCTGCTCCGGGTGTTCCTCCGCCAGTTCCGTGACCCGGCCCAGGCCCTGGAGGAGCTGAACCGCCAGATCTCCACGATGGAGCGCGCCGAGGAGTTCATCTCCCTGATCGTGGTCGTGTTCGACACGGCCGCGTCCACGCTGCGCTACGCGTCGGCCGGGCACCCCGCCGGATGGCTCTGGCACGACCGGGAGGTGCGCGCGCTCCGGGCGACCGGGCCGCTGTTGATGCTGGACCCCGACGGCACCTATCTGAGTCGCGAGATCCCCCTGGACGAGGGTGACCTGGTGTTGATGTACACCGACGGTCTCGCGGAGGCCCGCCACGGCGAGAACCTGTTCGGCGAGGAGCGCATCGCC
>CAZEAV010000023.1:0-13218 GCA_964510215.1 uncultured Iamiaceae bacterium | reverse complement strand
GAAAGTGGCCCCCTCGCACGCGATATTGATGTCTCCCGCCACCACAAAATGAAAGCCGCCGCCCACCACCATACCATTTATGGCTGTCACGACGGGTTTCCAGCAATGGTTGTGCTTCGACGTCAACTTTCGAACACCCTCGTCACGCGTTGCATATCGGGAGCGCGGGCTGCGGCCCTCCAGTTCTTTCACGTCTGCACCCGCACAGAATGCCCTGTCACCTGCACCCGTTACAATCGCCACCGCCAGGTCATCATCGTACTTGAAATCATCCCAGACCAAGCCCAGTTCATCCACCATTGTGGCATTGAATGCGTTCAATGCATCCGGTCGGTCGAGCGTGATACGCGCGATTCTACCATCTTTTTCATACTTCAGGGTCTGCATTTCATTCGTCATCATTTGATCCAGTCATAAGGTTGATTTCTATAAAACTACCCCTCACTACTCCGGCGCTCACTGGAGTGCACCAATGACTTCCCTGTGGATCGCGAATATCTCCTCGGAGTCTTGATTCCGTGGTCGATCGAGATCAACGTACAGCTCCTTCACGATCCGGCCGGGCCGAGCCGACATCACAACGATCCGATCAGCCAGCAGCGCCGCCTCCATCGTATTGTGGGTCACGAAGAGGCTCAGACGCGGCCGCGCCGACCATAAGCGCTGGAGCATCGAACGGAGTTGCCGAGCGGTCAGTTCATCCAAAGCACTGAATGGCTCGTCGAGCAACAGGATGTCCGGCTCTATTGCAAATCCCCTTGCAACCGCAACGCGTTGCTGCTGCCCACCGGAGAGAGTGCTCGGAAACACGTTTGCGTAGTCCGCAAGCCCGACCTCGGCGAGAATTTCTTTCGCCCCACGTTGGATGCCCGCGGCGTCCATCGCCAACGTGAGGTTTCGTTCGACAGAAATCCAATCAAGAAGACGCGGTTGCTGGAATATGTAACCGATACGTGCACGCTGGCCATCCTGGAGACCGACGTCGAGCGTGCCCGAATCCCAGGTCGACAGCCCGGCGACCAGATTCAGCAGCGTCGACTTACCACATCCTGACGGGCCGACGAGGGCAACCACTTCCCCGGGCGTGACATCGAGAGTGATCTTCTCAAGCACTGGCAACAATTCGCCACTCGCCTTGCTGACATATGACATGCAGAGGTTCTGAATCGAGACGTGAGTATCCGACCCAGCCATACCTGACCTGTTCATACGTGCGCCGCCCTTCTCCAACGAGTAAAGTGGCGCTCCAATACCGTCATGATACCGTATTCGAAGAGAAACATCACGAGGGTAAATGCGAGCGTCCAGGCGAACAGCCCGGCGATGTCGAACTGGCTGAATGCTGAGTTCAGCTGGTAGCCGATTCCGTTCGAAAGTCCGAATACCTCAGTCAATGCAACGACTTTCCATCCCAGAGAGAGCGCGACTCGAGCGCCGCTGAGCAGGTACGGTGTCAAGGACGGCAGATAGACATAGCGCCACCGGAGCCACCTACCAAACTTATAAATATGAGCCATCTCCACCAATTGGACGTCAACCGCGCGGGTGCCCTCGTAGATGTTGAGGACGAGAAGCGGCGTCGCCGTGAGAACAACCGCTAGAGCGGGCGTCTTCCAGTTGATGCCGAACCAGACTACCGCCATGAAGGCCCATGCCAATCCAGGAATAGTGAGTCCTACCAGAATCGCAGGCTCAAAGAAGCTATTGACGATCTTGTTACGCCCCATGACAACGCCGATAATCACCGACAGCACGAAGCTCAGCGCGAATCCGACCAAGACCCGCTCCACCGTGGCTCCGAGTTGGGGCCAAAGTTCGCCGGTACTGAAGAGCTGGTAGGTCTTGTACCAGATGTCACCCGTCGTTGGGATGAGGTTCGTCTTCGAGCGTGCGGCCAAGACGTTCCAGCCAAAGATCACGATGATCAGGAGGGCGATCTTGGGCGCAACGACCTTCAGGAGGAAGGCTCGCATGCGAGCCGCTGTAGGCGTTCTCATCAATGTGGCCCGCTCCGTTCGCAAGACGGTTCCGGTGTGGCCGGGACTCGGGGAGCTGGGACCTTTGACGGAGGGTATCTAGCGGTCTGTGGCGTCATGACGGGGTGGCAGCTCGGCTACTTTGGCGCGGGCAGGTACACCGGCGCTTTCGGCACCGATTTCAGCAGATCAGCTTCCACGGCCAGGCTGTTCAGCTTCCTAATCTGATCGAAGACGGAAGTGTCCCAAGCGGTACTCCAGATATACCCCATACGCTTTGGCAAGAGGTCGATTGCGGCCTGATTGCCCTTGGGCACGCCGAGGATCTCGGCGAGCGCTTTGATGTGGTCAGGATTCGTCATGTACTTGTTGAACTTTTCGAAGACCTTGAACAACTGACGGTAACGTTCCTCGCTGGCATCGAGCCATTTCTTGTGGGCGGCGATAATCGCCAATGGAAGGTCCGCGTCGGTATTATTATATTTCTTCCACATCTCATTTACACTGGCCAGCTGGGTCGCACCTTCACTTACCAGGATGGTTGAGGTAGGCTCCGTCGTAACAATCGCGTCGACATCGCCGCGCTTGAACAAGGCCACAATAGCAGGAGGTGCCCCGGTGCTGACCTGGAAGTCCTTCTTGAAGTCGAATCCGTCAAGAGTAGCTGTCAGCATGGTGCACTGATATACGGAGGTGGTCTCGCTCAAGGTAGCGATTCGCTTACCGCGTAAGTCGCGCAATGATTTGTAGCCAGAGTTGTCCTTGACGATCCAGTTCGCATGGCAGTTCAGGCCGGGCGCGATGAGGCGAATATCATTCCCCTGCTCATTTGCCTTTATCGCGCTGATGGAGCCGAAGGACCCTATATCGATCGCGTTGGAGATCAACTTCGTCTGGGTTTCTCCCGGTGACGTTCCTACCCAAGACACGTCCAGGTCGCTTCCGTCGAGATAGCCCTGTTTCACGATCACCGGCTTGATTGGCGCGCCCGATGAACCAGCCGGTACATCCATGATTCGGGCGCGGAGCCGCTCGCCCCCGGTTGACCCTGGTTTGCCCGAGGACGTCCCCGAAGAGCCACATGCAGCGACGAAAGAGGGGAGGAGAATTGCACCGGCAGCTGCGCCGGCGGCATGGGTGATGAAGCGGCGCCGAGTGGTGGCGGGTTCATCGTGGATTGGTTCCATTTTTGGGTTTCCCTTGCTTGATGGTCGATTGTTTGCGTGAGCAATTGGAGGGGAATCTGCGGCCGGCGGTGGCTGGACAAGGAGCCTCAGGGTTCGGAATAGTCACCTCTGTGCCCTCGGAGAGGATGTTCAGGGATAGTGAGGCCCATGGCGAGCGCATCGGACCGGACGTGCGCAAACCAGGCAAGACGGACTTCGCGATTGCCGATGGTTTTGATGCCGAGATCCAAGTAGGCGCGCAGATTGGGTGAGTCGTTCGCGCCGAACATGTCGACGGCATATGGGAGTGTGTCTTCGAACATTTTTTGGGCGACGTCACGCATGCCATTGTCGATGGCCCGACGAGTTATCGTGTTACCTGAACTCGAGTGCTCGAAGCCTTCGTCCTGGAAGTTTCTGGCTGACCATGCCGCCCAGGGAAGGTACGTTGCGCCGAGGGCCGCGATGCTCTGGTAGCCACCTCCCCGCTCGACCAGCCATCGGCCGATGCCGACGCTGAGCCACAGCTCGTCGCTGGTCGCAATGCCATCTTCCTGAAAGCGCATCGTTCGCCGGAACACGTCAAGGAGGCGGGCATCGGGAGTCGCGTTCTGAGCCTTCTCGATGTAGGGCATCGGGTTGCACCCGAGTGAGCGGAGTATGTCCGCGAGCCCTCGTCCATGCTCGGTTTCGCCCCGGAATTGGACGGCGACGTCTTCCATCCATTCAGGCGTAGGGGCGATCGGCCGACGTGAACGGTCTTGGTACTCGGAGGAGAGTTGCACGGTCAGGAGGCGGATGAGATAACTGCGGTACTCGTCAGTGAGCTGGTCGGGCCGCTCGTAGAGGTGGTCGTAGGTGCGGATTTTCGCGGTCGCGAGAAGATCGTCGGCCGGGCTGGCGGTTGTTTGCTGAGGGGTCATGTTCTACCTGGGTGAAAGGGGTTTCGGGACAGTTGTGTGGCAGGGATGAGTCAAAGGTCGATGACGCGCGGTGGGATACCGAGCAGCCTCAGGTCTTCTTCGATCCGTGTGCGAAACAGTTTCCTGACGAGGTCCAAGGTCCTCACCCACACACGGAGCTCGATGAAGTCCTCCTGGCGATCTTCGTCGACTGAGAGGAAGTCCCAGGCCAGCGGGTACCAGCGCTGTACGGAGGCGACGACGCGGTCGTAGCCGTCGTCCTGGTAGAGGTCCCGGAGGCGCTCGACGACCTGGGTTGTCGACCCGGCCGGCCATCTGCTGAGGCCGAGGTCGAAATACTGCTGGAACGCGGCCTGGGACAACGGGACATAGAGTCCGCCGAATTCGACCATGCTCCGATAGCACCAGGCGCGAGCCCGGATCCAACGCCAGACGAGCATGTCCTCCCAGTCAGTGTAGTGCGTTGCGAAGAGCGGATGGACCAGCGATCCGCCTTCGAGCGTGTACGTCGCCTCGGAAAAAGCTGCCCGGGCGTCAGCGTTCAGTTCTTCGAGTTCCACCGCCAGCTTGCGGACGCGATGGCCTTGCCGTTCCCATTCGAGGAGCAACGAGCGGTTGCCCTCTACGAAGCTCGGGTGGCCATGATGTGCGCTGCCGTAGCCTGCCATGAACTGGATGTGGTTGGCTTCGTTCTGGAGCCGGAAATGGAGCAGGTGGATGATTGCGGAACGCACGTCGCCGTCCTGCATTTCAGTTGCATCGCGAATGAATACGGTGCGGATGTTGGGATCGCGGTCGGTCGCGTCACCTGTCTTGGTCGGCACCGGCTCACCTCTTTCAGTTGCGGGTCGCTGGGATGTTGGGGATTGTATACTGCATGCGAACCGGGGTCAAGGGATTCGTGGCAGGATTTTCCGTGCCCCGTCCGATACCCGGCACGCCCGCGTCGACGTTGGATGCGCATCGGGCCGTCCCCCCGGACTCTCCGCGGGTTCCGATAGGCGACGCGGCACACGGGCCGGGCCGCATTGTGCCGGCGCGCGCGGCTAGTCGGGCTTCGGGAGCCCGCCGGCGACCGCGATGGTCGCGTCGCCGTTGTGGGCCACCTTGGTGCCCAGGTGCCGCCATTCGGCAGGTGCGTCGCGCAGTTCCATGTCCAGGAACGCGACGATCGCCGGAATCAGCGACTTCTGCCCCAGGATCTGCACGTGGCCGACGTCGGGAAAGCTCACCAATGCCCGGGGCACGTGGGTGAACGTGTCGAAGATGTGTGTGGACGACTTGTAGGGGACGGTCTTGTCGGCCTCGCCGTGCAGCAGCAGCAACGGCACTCGGGGCGGATCCTCCACGGTGTCGGAGGACTTCTTCGCCGGGAACAACACGCCGCTGAGTGACACCACGGCCCGGACCCGGCGGTCGACACAACAGGAGTTGTAGAACAGCAGCGACGTGATGGCACCCAACGAATGGCCGGCGACCGCCACCGCATCGGGGTCCAGGTGGCCGGCCAGCAGGCCGCTCGACGCCGCCGAACGGTGCAGCATCTGGCCGATGGTGAAGCTCACGTCCGCCGGCTGGTTCTGCACGTCGATCAGGTTGTGCCATCCGTCCGGGCCGCTGGTGAGCGGGAAGGTCGGCAACGCGACCACGTAGCCTTTCGCCGCCACCTTCTTGATGACCCCGACGTACGCGGGCCCCGACGCGGTCACACCGTGGGAGAACACCACGAGCGGATAGCGGCCCGGCGCGACCGGATCATCGTCGCTCGACGCGTCGTCGCTGCGGTCGGTGGTGGGATAGAGGATCACCGTCTTCAGCGTGCGCCCCTTCTTCGGGGCGATGTGGTCCTTAGCGTCACCGGCGGTGTCGCGCGAATGGTCCACCAGGGTGATGTCCCGGCGACCGACGCCGTAGGTCTTCCCGGCCGGCGTGAGCGCGAGCGCCGTGGAGGTCGCAACGGGAGCGGTCGTGGTCGCATTCGTCCCGCCGCTCGACGACGAACACGCGGTGACCAGCGCCAGCACCACCACCAGGAGCAGTGGCACCCTGGGAAGACGCGTCATCCCGCTCACCCTGGATGCTGTGGCCGGCCCATCAGGCGGCAGCGAGCTTGTCCCAGGCCCGTTGCAGACCCAGCGTGAAGCGTTCGACGTTCTGGGCTCCGGGAATCGCGAACTTCCCCTCGATCAGGAAGAACGGCACACCGGTGATGCCCAGGGCCCGAGCCCGGGATTCATCCGCGCGGACCGCGCCCGCATACGCATCACCGGCCAGCACCTCGGCCACCTCCGATGCGGCAAGGCCGGCATGCGTTGCGGCCGCGGCGATGGCGTCGGTGTCGCCGACCGCCAGCCCGTCGCGAAAATACCCCACCATGAACGCGTCCAGAACCGCAGTCTGGCAGCCACGCTCGAGTGCGAGCTGCAGGAGCCGGTGCGCGTCGAAGGTGTTGCCCGGCTGCGCACGGTCGAAATGGAACTCGAGCCCGTCGGTCGCCGCAACCTCGGCCAGGTGGTCGTTCGTCCGACGGGCCTGGTCCACGCTCATACCGTACTTCGCCGACAGATGCTCTTCCATCGAGCCCTGCCGACGCGCGGGCGCGTCCGGGTCCAGCTCGAAGCTCCGGTACACCACGTCCACCGCATCGGCGTGCTCGAAATCCCCGAGCGCCGCGGCGAAGCGGGCGCGCCCGATGGCGCACCAGGGACAGACCACATCGGAAAAGATCTCGACGAGCATCATTCACCTTCGCACAGATTCGTCAGCGACTCGTCCAACCCCGCCAGGCGACGGCATATTCCGCTGCCGCCCCCGAGATCGAAACACGACTTTGCACGGTTTTCCCCCTTCCAGTGGGGACAAGGGTGCAAAGACGCCGCCGAGCCGGGCGACCCCTATCGTGGAGGTCATGTGGAACCCGCACGACACCGCCGGGCAGCGGTTGCGCGCGGATCATCAGCGCTACACCTCGGGTCGCCGTGTGATCGTCGAAGCGCTCGCCGACAGCGACGGCCCGTTGAGCATCGCCGAGATCCTCGACGCCTGCAGTGGGCTCGCGCAGAGTTCCGCCTACCGCAACCTGGCGGTGCTGGAACGCGCGGGGGTGGTCCGGCGTTTCGTCACCCGCGACGACTTCGCCCGGTACGAACTCGCCGAGGAACTCACCGAACACCATCACCACCTGGTGTGCGAGGCGTGCGGACGCGTCGAGGACTTCACCATGCCCGACACCCTGGAGTCGGACCTGGAGGCATGCCTGTCGACGGTGGCCGCGAAATACGGGTTCCGCGGGCTGGACCACCAACTCGACCTGATGGGCACCTGCGCCCGCTGCCGGGGCTGACCGGCGACGATCAGCCGCAGAGTTCGGTGACCACGCGCTGCCCGATCGCCGCGTCCACGCCGGTGTCGAACTTGCGGGCGAACAGGTCCGGTGCCGCGGCAAGCGTCGCGAAGTCCCCACTGCGCCAGATCCTGGGCAATTCGCTGCGATCGGACCAGTCGATCAGGCGCAGATCGTCGTTCACGATCCGATCCCGGTGCGACGAGTTCATCACGATCGTGTGAAAGAACGTCTCGTCGGGCATGTCGGTGGTTCGGAAGAACCGGACGTAACGCGGATTCCTGCGAACGTACCGGGCCACATGGTCGACCTGGTCACGGTGCAGCGTCCAGTACCCCGACCCGCCGTACGGGGTGTCGCCGAAGGGGTAGCCGCGGGGGATCAGTCCGGCGAAGCGTCGTCGCGACAACGACCGGTGGCTGCGATGGGTGTGGAGGAAAATGCTCGAGAACCGGTTCAGGCCACCGCCGGACCACCGTTCGTCCGGCAGTGGGAAGTGTTCCATGAACCCCGCGCCGTCCGCGGCGGCGAGACGCTCACGGATCGCCGCGTTCGACTTGATGGGCAGATCCTGGCCGGTGAGCACCGACAGGTAGTCGAAGCCGATACCCGCCTCACGCAGGTACCGGATCCCACCCAGGGTGGATCGGACATGCCCGAAACCACGGTACGGACTGGGGTGGCGGGGCAACAGGTGCACGTTGCGCCGACCGGCGAGCGGCCCGGCCATCGCCGCGTAGGTGGCCGCGTCGGTGGCCCGGTCGACACTGACCACGATGGTCGTGGTCGGCTCGTCCAGCAGGTCCACGAGGCGGACCAGTTGCGCAGGCAGGCGGTACGCGGAGATCACGTACGCGAGGCGCAGGTCTCCGTGGGCCATCTCAGGAACCCGCCGCGGTCGGCACGCGCCGACGGTACAGCCGGCACGCCCCCGCCGCATCGACCTGGACGAACCGGTTCGCGACGGTCTCGGCGGGCAACGACGAACCGCTCCGCCGGGACCGATTGTCCTCGTCGAACCCGATGTCGCAAAGAATCAACACGTCTGCGGAGCCGATGTCCTCGGCGAGCCGGCGCCCCCGCGTCTGCGCGACCCGGGGATGGAAATCGTAGAAGTGGGTCGTCTGGGTGTACCCGGGCAACAAGGTGTAATAGCTCTCGTCCGCGTACGTGGTGTGGGCCAGATCCAGCGGTCCCACGAACAGGACGTCGCCCGGTTGCAGCAGACGGGCCGCCGCCCGGGCGAGCGTGGTGTGATCCCGGGCGGACCGGGCATCCCGGAAATACCAGACGCTGCCGTTCTGGCGGGCCGCGAAGACGAGGCCACCCTCGGCGGTGGTCCGCAGATCGCGCAGCGTGGACCGCAACACGAACTTCGGCTGCACGGCGAACAATACGACGGCGGCAACGGCGATCGCGCCCACCGAACGCCACGAATGCCGCGTCGCCGTCCACGCCACGCGGCCCAACACGTCATGGGCGACGGGAACGACGGTCGCCAGGGGAATGATCGTTGCGTACACGACATGGATGCCGTCGGCCCGCTGCAGGTATTCGGGGATGCCGCACAGGCCGATCACCCCGAGTCCCAGCAGCGCCGCGCCCTTCCTCTGGCGGCGCCCCAGCACACCCAGGACCACCGCGCCCACCGAAAAGGCGATCGCGATGATGATCAGCACGCTGGTGGTGTCGGTGGAGATGTGCCAGGGCAGGCGGCGTTCCGCGGCCACGTGCACGCCGTCGTCCACCAGGTTGCGCCACGTCGTGGACCAGCCGGCCCGCGCGACGAGCACCCCGTAGGGCGCCATCCCGACGACGTACGCGACCCAGGTGAGCGGCCGGATCACACGGACCAACGACAACACCACCAACAACGCGATCGACCACACCGCGAAATCCGGGCGCAGATCCACCGCGGCGGCGCAGGCCAGCCCGGTGGTCCAGGACCGCCCGACGGTCGGCAGCGAGCCGGTGGCGAACGCCAACCCGGCGGCCAGGGCGGCGATGGCGCCCATGAGCGGGAGGGCCGTCATCGACAACCCGCCGATCGAGATCGCGATGGCGCCCATCGCCAGGGCGACCGGGAACGACCAGCGACGGCCGACGAAGTACAACGCGACGCCGATGCCGGCGACGTACGCGGTGCCGATCGCCCGTTCGACGACGAGCGACTGGCCGAGCACCGCGTACACACCGGCGGGAACCCACAGGGAGAACGGTCCCCACAGCCAGTCGAAATCGCGCCCCGGCACCGCTCCGTCCATCACCCGGTGGGGCGCCTGGAGCATCATCGCCTCCTCCCTCGACCAGGCCGGTCCGTGACGCCGGATGAACCACAACAGCGCGGTGAACGCCACGAGCACCGCCACGGCGATCAGATCGCGCCGCCACCCGGACACGAGGACGGCACGCGCCCATTGGGACGGTCGCTCGGGTGCCTGTGGCGCGTGCGTGTGCATGGTCGAGGTCCGAGGTCACAGAACCCCGGTCGGTGGAGAAGCGTACTCAACCGCGGGGCATCGGGACCCCGGTCAGCTCCGTACTTTCACGTGCACTACCGCGGATCGCTCGGTGAACTCGTCCACCCGGATCCGGAAGGTCACCGTCCAGGTCCCCGGAACGGTGAACATCGTGCCACTGGTGAGAAAATGCCCCGGTCCGGCCCGGTGCAGCGATCTGGTGATCGGCCCGATCCCCAGCTTCGGCTGGGTCAGGTCGACTTCGGCGGACTGCTCGTGATCGTCGGGACGACCGTGCGCGTCGAGTATGTAGAGGTGCAGTTCGGTCGGACCGGTGCGCGCCGGGTCGATGATGAGGTTCACGCTGCCGTCGCCGAGCTGCACCGACGCCGAGAACAGTGCCTGGCGCTGCGCTTCGGTGCGCGAGGGAATCCCGTTCACCAGAACGCCGGTGACGCCGAGTACGGCAACGAGCGCGAGCGCCTCCAGACGGACCGTGGAATGCAGATAGCGCCATCCCGCCGCGCGGTCGGGCCGCTTGTTCACTGCCGGTACGAGACGGAAGTGGTTGAACGCCCCGATCGCGGCCAGGACGCACACCAGGGCGATCTTGGCGACCACGAGCAGTCCGTAGCCGGTCGTGAACAGCCCCGACCACGATCCCACCTCGAACCAGGCGAGCACGCCACCCGCAACCCCCACGGCGACGATGGACACGGTCGCCAGCCGCGAGAACGCCACGACCGCCGCCGCCGCGCCTTGGGCGTCGAGTTCTTCGCGACGACGGCGCATTGCCCGCACGATCACCACGAGTACGGCCAGGCCGCCCACCCAGACGGCGCCACCGGCAACGTGGACGGCGTCCACGATGCCCGCCAGCCACGGTGGATCGGTGGTGCGGGAATGCCCGCTGAGCACGAACGCCGCGGCGAGCAGTGCGAGCGACACCAGTGCCCACGCTCTGCGGGCCACACCGTCGACCATCTGGGCCGCCGAGGCCGTGACGACCGCGAGCGCAAGCCCGACGATCGTCAGCCAGGTGCCCTGACCCAGCACCTGTGCCGGGACCCCCGGATCGAACAGTGAGCCGAGTCCTTCGCCGGTGGCCAACGTGGCAGCGACGGGAAGCTGGAGCACCTCGGCGACCAGCGCGACGATCCCGACCAGGGCCAGTCCCGATCGCAGCCGCTGGGTCCGTCCGAGGTCGATACGGCCGGCGAACGCGGTGAAGATGGCCGCCCCCACGACGATGAAGCTGCCCAGGTACGCAATCGAACGCAATGCGTCCCCGACCGCCTCCCATCCCGGCTGGGAGGACTGCTTCAGGTACTGGTCGACCCCGCCGACGGACGTCTTCGAGCCGACCGAGAACACGAATCCGCCGTGCACGGGGTGGGTATCGGCGGAGATGACCCGCCACGCCACCGCGTAGGAACCACGGGGCAGATCGGGTTTCAGACGGACCGTCACCTGATGGCCGGTCGCGCCATGGGTGGGCACGCCCTCGTCGACCCGCTTGCCCGCCGGATCGAACACCCGCAACGACCCGACGGTCAGGGTGACATCCTCGCCGAAGGTGAGGGTCACCCGTGGCGGCGAGTGTGCGAGCACGCTCTGGTCTGCCGGCGAAGAGGACTCCAGGACCGCGTGGGCGTCGGCGATGCGGGCAGTTCCGATCGCGAACCACAGCGGTAGAATCAGAGCCACCGAGCTCGCAACGATCGACTTCGCCAGGCGATGCCGTTTCACCCGATCGGTTCTAGTCCACGTCGCCGGAAATCGCACCTTCGCACCATGCCAACCGCCGTCCGCAGAAAAACCGCCTCACAGGATGCCGCCGACGCCAAGCGTGACGGCCGCCAGTTCCTGGTCGTGGCCATCATCTTCACCCTGGCCATCGCGATCCTGACCGGGGTCTACGTGGTGGCGAACGATGCAACCGACCCACCCACGCCGGCGACGGGCGCGGCCCAGCAGCGGGCGGAGCCCGCACTGGACGTCCCCGACGGCGGCCACAAGCCCAAGAGTCCGGGCGATCGTGGCGGTTCCGAGCAGCTCGCGCTCATGGGCGGCTTGACCGTGGCGCTGGTGGGCGGTGCGGCATGGGTGATCTCCACATCACGGCGGGCGCAGCGCCGCCAGGGAAAGGCCGCCGTCGGAACCGCCTCGGGCGAGCGCGAACCGTCGGAGGCCTGACCGGTTCGGGGCGCCGCGGCGCCGGCGCATGCCTCAGTTGGTGAGCAGGGTCGCCAGTGCCCAGACGGCCGCGACGGTTCCGATCGCGGCATAGACCAGCGCGCGGCGGCGCAGCACCGGGGCCGGCGGAGCATCCTCGCTGCGGGCGGGGGGCCTGACGAGCGCGGCGAGGTTGCCCACCGCCAGCGCGGCCCCGAACGCCAACACCAGCCAGGCCAGCAGATCGTGACCCAGGAACAACTGTTCGGCCAGCACCTGCCGCGACCAGACCGTGGACACGGCTAGGAGATTCCCACAAACGCCCGCCTCATGGGAAGACGCCGATGCGCGTCGGGACCGTCGCCAGCGTGCACACTGGAAGCCTCATGGATTCCGACACCACGCAACCGGACGAGCACCCGGAGCCAAGCGAGGCACGGGGTGACGAACCGATCCCCACCGCGGTTCCCTCGAACTTCCGTACCAAGGTGTCCACCCCGCTGGGGTGGCTGGCACTGGCCGTCATCGTGGCCTCCGCGGTGCTGTTCACCCTTCCGGTGGCAAACCCGGGAGTGCAGGACTGCGGGGCACCGGCGTGGTTCCTCCTGCAGGCCAAGGTCGACCGGCCGCTCGTCACGACCAACGGGAAGCCGATCAACGGCTGGGGCAAAGCCCGCTTGGAAAAGGCCAACGCGCAGCGCTGTTCGGTGCGCGTCTCCCAGCGAGCGGTTCCGGCCGGCATCCTGCTGGCGGTGTTCTGGGTCCTCGCGCTCGCCGCGCTGATCCTGACCTGGTCCGGCCGCCGTTCGTTGCGCCGGCGGCTCCGCGGTTGACCGGCCCGATTCAGGTCGGGCGGACCACCAACGTCGGCGTCGACATGTAGAGGCTGGCGTAGCGGACCACGTCGCCGGTGTGGGGTGCGTGGATGACCTGCCCGCCACCGACATACAGGGCCACGTGCTCGCCTCCGTAGTAGAAGACGAGGTCTCCCGGCTGGATCTGGGACACGGGCACGACCCGGCCCTGACCCTCCTGGGTGTAGGTCAGGTGCGCCAGGGAGATGCCGGCCTGGGCATACGCCCACTTGGTGAGACCGGAACAGTCGAAACCTCGACCCGGAGACTCGCCGCCCCAGACATAGGGCACGCCGAGCTGGCTTTGGGCTGCGGCGATCGC
>CAZEAV010000022.1:8540-13309 GCA_964510215.1 uncultured Iamiaceae bacterium | reverse complement strand
CACCCGTGGTCGTCGATGGCGCGGGACCCGTCGTCGAGGTCGTGCTGCCCGACATGGTGGTCGACGTGGTGGGCGAGGGTCCCGTCGAGGTGGGAGGGCCTGGCGTCGTGGTCGTCGGCGCCGTGGTCGCCGGCGACGTGGTGGTGGTCGTCGATGTCGTGGCTGCCGGTTGCACGGCGGTCGATGCGAGGGTGCCCGTGGCTGCGACGCACGACCACGGCGCGGTGACCGTGCCGGTGAGTGGCGTGGTGCCGAGCAGCACGCCGACGGTCAGCCCCAGGGTGAACGTCGTCGGTCCCGGCGTCAGGTCGACCTCGGTCGCGGTGCTCTCGGTGGGCGCCGTGGCGGTGAAGTCCACCGAGACCTCGATGGTCGACCCCGGACTGCGGCTGTCGACCGACGCGGACCCCAGATCGACGTCGAGGTTCCGGCCGTCGGTGCTCCAGTCCGCGCTCGCCGAGCCCTGCACGGTCGGGGTACCGCGGGCCTGGGCGCCGTCGGGCAGCGCGAAGCGCAGCGTGAGGTCACTGAACGCCATCTGCACCCAGGTGCTCTGGGTCACCGCGTCGCCATAGCCGCCCGCGGCGACGATCGGTCTGGCGCGATCGGTGAGCACGTCCTGCGCCAGCGCGTCCAGGTCCAGGCTGATGTCGGCGTGGTAGCTGATCTCCCCTCCCGATTGCACCGTGGGCGTCGCCGTGACCGTTTCAGTCGGCTCGATCGTGGTGGGGACTTCCCCGATGTTGCCGCTCGCGATGCTGCTGATGATCGACAACCCGCTCTGGGTCGGAGTCTCGGTCGGGAGACACTGCCCGGGGCCCGCGACGGTCGGTCCGCTGGGCGCGGGTGGCATGCATGCTGTCGCCTCGGCCGGGGTGAGAAATCGGACGCCCTGGCTTTCCAGCGGAAGGAGCGCACTGGTGAGCGAATCGACCGAGTTCGACCACGCCGACGCGGAGAGGAAGTTCACGAGTGGCCGATCCGAAGCCGGTTTCGCGAGCAGCGCGGTGATCTCGTCGACCAGGTCCGAGGTGTCGTCGTTGTAGGAGGTCCCCGAGGTGAAGGCCGGCAGGCCGCTCGGGCTCCAATAGGCACTGCCGACCCCGGTGCCGCTGCCGTAACCGACCAGCACGCCATCGGGCATGCCCTCGGTCGCGGCGGCGGCGTCCACGTCGGCCCAATCGAGACTGGACGGGGTTTCGAGTCCGCCGCCGAGCGACCAGAACGTGGTCATGCCCATCGAGTGCATGAGCGCAAACGAGTTGTCGTAGAACGGGGTCGGATCCGGGAGCAACGCGGGCGCGGTGTAGCCGTAGCCGATCACCCCGACGAGTTCGTCGTCAGGGGTCGCCTGGGAGGCATAGCTGTCCCACACGGCCGGGGCGAGGACCCCAAGCTGCGGTCCCATCGACCAACCGATCGGCAACTTCCCGCGGTTCGCGCTCGGCCAGTAGCCGGAACTCTGGTACTGATTCAGCGGGAGGTCGAGGTTGTCGCCGTCGGTGATCCCGACGACCACGTTGAGCTGGTCGGCCCGACAGGGCGGCACCGACGCAGCGGGAGCCGGCGCGGGGGCTTTCGCGAGCGGTTGATCCGCGCCGACCGCGATGTGGAACGAAAGGTTCTGGGCGGAGTCGCTGGCGACGAGGAACAGTCCGGCAGCCGCGAGCGTGGTGATCGCCTGGTTCTCCTCGGTTTCGGTGTCCGACATATAGCCGTAGATCGCGTGCCCCGGCGCAGAGGCGGTGATCAGGGGGGCGATCTGGGACCAGTCCGGGTCACTCGGGCGGGTGAACACGACCGGCATGCGTTGTTGGATCGCGAAATCCCAACTCGTATCCCCCGGCCTCAACACCGCGATTCCCGGGTACGCGAGTTGGCTCCGGTAGGTGCTGAGCGTCTGGGTGTACGCGGAGACGGCGTCACTCCAGCGGCCGCGCAGATCGTGCAACTGCCCCAGGCCGTGTGCCTGGACCGTGGCGATCTCATCCGGGGTGACGACGATGCCGTCCTCGGTCGCGGCGATGGTCGCCCCGACCCCGAACGTCCACGGCTCGGATTCGTCGGCCACCTCGTAGCCGGCCACGTCGGAGGAGAACTTGTCGAGCGCGCCGTCGAGGTCGGTCGTGCCGGCGATCGTCACCAGGCCGCGGGAGACGTAGCTGTCGAGCAGGCGCTGGGTGCCCGGGTTGGACGGATCGACCAGGTACAGGCGTGCCTCGCTCCGGTTGACCTGGCCCTGCAACGTGCGCAGCAGCATCTTCTGGCCCAGGCTCATCCCGGACACATTCACCACCCAGGTCGGCCCGACCCCTGGGCGGACCGTGAGGAAGTGCTCGTCGATGTCTGCGGTGGGGGAACTCGACGCGGACGCGCGCAGGGGTGTCGGGATGGCCGAAACCGTGGTGATCAGCAGCGCGAGTGCGGCGGCGGCACGCAGGATTCTCGTCGATGTTCCCCTCACTGGAGATCGACCATACCGCTTCCACTTCGAACGTGCGAGCGATTGCATGCCGCGGTTCCACTGCCGATCCGACGCGGTAGACGGCCGGGGCGCGACCGCTCAGGCCGTGTGGCGCACGTCACCGCCGAGACGGGTCTGGGACACCGTGATCTGGGAGATCCTCGTCGGATCGACGGTGGTCGGGTCGTCATCCAACAGCGCCAGGTCCGCGTATTTGCCCACCTCGACTGAGCCGGTGATGCCGTCGGCCCGGCACTGCCACGCGGCATCGATCGTGACGGCCCGCAATGCGGCTTCCACCGGGATCCGTTCGTCCGCGTTCAGCACGTCACCTCCGTCGGCCATGATGCGGCATACCGCATCCTCCACATAGCGCAGCGGTTCGATCGGGGTGACGTTCCAGTCGCTGTGCAGGGAGATGCGCAGGCCACCGGCCGACGCGGAGGCACACGGGTCATAGCGATTCGCCCGCTCCGTGCCGAGGAGCTCGTCCCGGAACACCCGACCCCACCAGCGGATATGACCGATCAGAAAGGACGGCGACACCCCGAGAGCCGCCATCCGTTCGATCTGGTCGTCGTGCAGCACACTGCAGTGCTCGATGCGGTGGCGGTGATCGACGCGGGGCGCCACGCCGAGCGCGTGTGCGAACGCGTCGAGCGTGACGTCGATGGCCGCGTCGCCGTTCGCGTGCACGCCCACCTGCCAGCCGTCGCGGTGTGCCCGCTCGACGACCGCGGCGAGATCGTCGGCCGAATAGTTCAGCGAACCCCGGTCTTCGGTCCCCAGATACGGCTCGCGTTGAAAACCGGTGCCGCCCTGGTTCGAGCCGTCCGACCAGGCCTTGATCCCCTCGACCCGCAACCGGTCGTTTCCCCATCCCGGTTCGATGCCGCGCGCCAACCATTTGTCGTACCGGTCGGACACCAGCATGCCGCGGTAGCGCACCGGCGAGGCGTCGTCGACGACGGTCTCGAGCACGTCGAGGTCACGGGTGCCCGCAACCAGCCCGATGCCACAGTCGTGCAGCAGCGTGATCCCCCTGGATGCCGCGTGCCACAGCAGATCCCGGTGGCGGGCGAGCACGTCGTCTTGGGTCGGGGCGGGCACGCGGCGCAGGAAGGGGGCGAGTGCGGCGGTCTCCTCGAGCCGACCGGTGAGGTGGCCGTCCGCGCCGCGCACGAACCGCGCGGTTTCAGGATCGGCGCTGTGACGGTCGATGCCGACCTCGCGCAGTGCGGCCGAGTTGACATAGCCGACGTGCAGGTTGCTCTCCATCACGAACACGGGGTGGTCCGGAGCGATCCGGTCGAGCACGGCGGTGTCGAGGTGGGGATGGTCACGGGTGATCGTGGGGTCGAAGCCACGGGCGAAGACCCATCCATTCGTCCACGGTGTGGCGTCCCGCAGCGCGGCGTACACCTTGTCGGCCGTCGGAGTCGACATCGGGGTGAGGTCCGACCAGTCGGCCATCATCACCATCGCGGCGTGCATGTGGGGGTCGACGAGGCCGGGCAGCAGTGCCCGTCCGTCCAGATCCAGGGTCTCGGTGCCCGGGCCCGCGTGGGTCGCCACGTCCTCCGCCGAGCCGACCGCGGCGATCCGGCCGTCACGGATCGCCAGCGATTCGGCCCGGGTGCCGAGTGGGTCCATCGTCAGGATCGGCCCGCCGGTGATGATCAGGTCGGCATGTGTGTCATCGGTCCGCGGACCGGCCCGCAGGCCCCGACGTGATCGGTGGGGCCGGCGCTGCTTCCGGACGGTCGCGGGATGGTGTCCGGCTGTCTCGACGGGCCTCCGGGGCACCAGCGCGGCCGGTATGCACGCTTCACACATGGGCAGACCGTAGACCAGCCACGTCTCTCGGGGAGGGCGCGCCCCGCGGTGGTCCTCATGCCGGGGCCGGAACCGGGGACGCATCGGCGGCCGGTTCGGACGGGGCCGGCGGGCCGTGACGACCGGCGCCGCCGGGACGGCCGACCCGTGCCGCCAGGCGGATGGACGGGGCCTCGACGAACCGGTAGAAGCCTGCGGCCAGGACGAGGCTGGCGGCGACGACGAGGCCGATGTACCACAACGGCGACGACTCCATGGCGAATGCGACGGTGCACACATGCAGCAGCGGCAGATGGACCAGATACAGGCTGTAGGACCGGGTGCCGACCCATGCGAGCGGCCTGGTCGAGAGCGCGCGGATGCCACGACGCCATCCGAGGAACACGGCGACGAGCATGCCTGCGCCCAGGACCGACAACAGGTGTGCACCTCCCTTGGCGAGCAGCGGAGGGACCGTCCCGCCGACCCG
>CAZEAV010000022.1:0-8530 GCA_964510215.1 uncultured Iamiaceae bacterium | reverse complement strand
GCACGCCCATCACGACCAGCGCGGTGGCCAGAGCCACCCACCCCCGACCGGGTCTGCGCCACCAGCTCCAGCCGGCGATCCTGTGCTCGTAGGCTGCCACCGCGGCTCCGACGCCGAACATGGGCAGATAGAACTGGACCCGGCTCGCCAGCACGGAGGTGTGCAGCGTCTCGTGCATCCAGGGTTCGACCCCGATCAACGCTCCGCAGACGGCGCCGAAGACCATCGGCGTCCACGTAAAGCGACGACGCGGGCCACAGCCCAGCACCGCCAGGGACAGCAGGACGAGCGGCAGCAGCGCGGAGAACCACACCTCCCAGCGCATCGACCACCACACCCCGTCGACCGGGGCCGAAGTGATCGTAACGAGACCGAGATTCGCCGCGATGTGGCCGATCGACGTGCCTGCCGCACCGAAGTCGACCAGACCCCGACCCTGACCGGAGAGGAGCTGGCGAACTCCCAACAGGACGATCGCGACCACCGCCGATCCCCAGACCGGAACGTACAGGCGGATGGCGCGGCGGACCGCGTAGCGTCCCCACCGCGTCCGTTCACCCCGCCAGAATCGGCGCGAGAGCACGAACCCGCTCAGTACGAAGAAGACCCACACCGCCAGGCTGCCGTCGATCAGCGAACGAACCGGAGTGACCGTGAGCAGCCAGCTCACCCCGGCGTCGGGGCGGTACTGGAAGATCCCGCGGCGAAAGCCATCGTCGAGGCGGAGCGTGTGGTACACGACCACGCTCACCGCGGCGATCCCGCGGAGGCCGTCGAGTGCGCTCAGTCGTCGGTTCGGTGCGTGCAAGAAGGGGCGCCTCCGGGTCGATTCAGGCTAACGGGTCCGCGACACTGCGCCGGACGCCCTGCACGCGGTGGCGGCTCCGACGTGCCGGGCCCGACTGACTGGGTTGTCGCGCGGTCCGGGGGCGCCGGATCAGCGGTCCAGGTACGCGTGGATTGCGGCGCGGTACTCGTCCTCGCCGAACGTCCACTGTTGAATGTCCGCGTCCGCCCAGGCCGCCGCGGAACCCGGTGAGGAACGGCCGATCGCGGCGGTCATCGCCCGCGTCATCGCGAGCGGGCCCGGCGGCATGGCCGTCAACTCGTCGACCAGGCCCTGGAGTGCGTCCTCGAAATCGTCCGCGGGCACGAGCCGGGTCACATAGCCGGTTCGTAACAGCTCGTCGCCGGTGACCGTGCGACCGGTCATGACCCAGTCCCGGGTTGCCGGCAGCCCGACCTCGCGCACGAGTGTCGGCACGCCGGCCCAGGCCAGTGGCATCCCGATGGCGACCTCGGGGATCCGCAACGAGATCGTGTCCGCGGCGATCCGGAGATCGCACACCGCGCCGAGCAGTGCCCCGCCGCCGATCACGTGGCCGTGCAGTGCGGCGACGCTCACCTGGGGGAGTCGGTCGAACCTGGCGAGCAGCCGTTGCCAGGTGCCGGTGAGGTGGCGTCTCGTCGCCCAATCCCCCGAGACCCGCGGGTATGCGCTCGCCGAGAGATCGGCGCCTGCCGAGAAGGCGCGTCCCGCACCCGACAGGACCAGTACCGACACGTCGGGGCGGTCCTCCAACTCGGCCAACGCGTCACGCAGCGCCAGGCGAACATCGTCGTTCAGGGCATTGAGACGCGCGGGGCGCGTCAAGGTCAGGCGCGCGACGGAACCGTCGATCGTGAATGCGACGGTCCCGTCGTCCGATCCCATGATCCGGAGTCTCGCGCACGCCGCGCGTCGTGCGCGGGGACGGCGCCCACCGAGCGGGCTGCGGTGAACGAGCCGCGGACGGTATCTCGCACGGTCCGGGCACAGAAGGTCGGGACAAGCCCGGACGATGGCGGACGTTTCATCCCATTCCTTGAAATGCTTCCGGAGCGGGTTTAGGATCGACGCGTTTCGAGAATGACCCGGGGATGCCCGGGCGATGACGACTTCGGTCACTGGAGAGAGTGGTCTATGAAGACGAAGAAGAACTGGCTCGGGGTCGCCTGCGCCGCCACGCTCGTCGCCGTCGGCGGGGTCACCCTGGTGCAGAACCCTGCGGGTGCAACGTTTCCCGGGGACAACGGCAAGATCGTGTTCGATGTGTATTCGTCCGGCGAACCCTCGACCGACTACATCCTCACGGTCGGGCCCGACGGTGGCAGCGTGTCGCAGCTGGCCGGGGACACCACCGAACTGCCTGCCTGGTCGGCGGACGGCTCCAAGATCGCGTACGCCGACTACTCCGACGGCAGCGCCGACATCTGGGTCATGAACGCCGATGGCTCGGACGCGCACCAGGTCACGCACTGCAGTTGTGAGGATGACTGCTATTCGGCGACCTGGTCGCCTGATGGCTCCAAGATCGCCTATATCAACGATGGATCACCGAACGACCAGATCTGGGTCGTGAATGCAGACGGAACCGATCCCCATGCCATCACCAGCAATGCGGTCGAGCACGTGGATCCGCAGTGGTCGCCCGACGGTACGAAGATCGCCTATGTGGACTACGGCCAAACTCCCCAGATCGCGGTCATGAACGCGGACGGCACCGATCCGGTCGTGCTCACGAGCGGATCGTACGCCAGCTGGTATCCGGACTGGTCGCCCGACGGCTCGAAGATCGCCTTGAGCCGCGAGGACGAGACCGGGGCTCAGATCATGATCATGAACGCGGATGGGTCCGACCTGGTTGCGGTCACCGATGCTTCCAACGGGCCGGACAACGAAGAACCCGTGTGGTCCCCCGATGGCACGAAGATCGCCTACGTCGCCTGGCCGGATTACGAATCGGAGGTGTCGAACCTCTGGTCCATCGATGTGGACGGCACGAACGCCCGGCAATTGACCAACAACGACACCGCCGAGATCTACAGCCCCGACTGGCAGGCGATCCCGCACGTGACGCCGCCGTCGTCCAGTTCGACATCGAGCACGACATCCACGACGACGAGCACGAGTGTCGCACCGACGACGAGCCAAGAGCCGTCCACGAGTGAGTCGCCGACCACGACCACCGGTCCCGCACCGAAACCGACCGCACCACCCGCGGTGCCGGTCGAGCGGAAACCGACCTATACCGGCTGACGCCCTCCACGACCCGCGTTCGCCACTGCCGGTCCGTGCCGTAGCTCCAACAGCACTCCGTCGCTGTCGATCCGACGGGTCTCGGTGACCCGGAGATCAGACGTGATCGCCGCGGCCCGGTCGGCCTGCTCGGCAGTTCCGAGCTGCATGATGCAGCATCCATCGACGGCGAGATGGTGGGCAACCACCTCCAGACA
Source organism: uncultured Iamiaceae bacterium (assembly GCA_964510215.1). Taxonomy (GTDB): domain Bacteria; phylum Actinomycetota; class Acidimicrobiia; order Acidimicrobiales; family Iamiaceae; genus JAFDWI01. Next base: position 5,254 of record CAZEAV010000022.1, on the reverse strand, counting down.
ACCGCGAACGGCGTCGAGCCCGTCGGTTCCACCGTCGATCGCGCCGATCGGATCGTCGGGACAGGCGTCGACCATGTCGGTCGGCACATAGGGCGGATCGGCGACGATGATCGGGAAGCGTTCGCCGTCGAGCAACCCCGAGGCCAGTTCGGCCACGCGCACCTCGACCCGTTCGCCCAGGCCGGCGCCGTCGGCATTGAGCCGCGCGAGGTCGCAGGCGACGAAGTCCCGATCGATCTGGACGATCGGCCGTCGGGTCCGGTACGCGGCGAGCAGGCCGATCTGGCCGGCGCCGCAATGCAGCTCGAGAATGGGGCCCGAGGGCGCTCTCGACGACACCTCGCCGACCCACTCCGCTTGTGCGACGGTCCATGGTCGGGGTCGGAGCACCCGGCGGTCATAGGTGACCGTGAGTGGCCCGAACCTGATCGTGGGTCGGGCGTCGCGGATCATGCCGCACTTCGCTCACGGCCGACGAACAGCTTCCACAGCAGGGTGAAGAACGCGTGGTCGACCTGCGCGCGCCACTGCGCCCCGCGCACCATCCCTGGGCCGAAGAGCGGGTGATGCGCGAGCGGTCCGACCACGTGGTCGAGCCAACCCTTCCCGTGGCGCGGGTCGGTGGTCGCGTGCACCTCGTAGAACGGGACAGCCTTGGCGGTCGCGCCGAGTCGGTCGAGTCCCCGAACCACATGACGACAACGCGCGCCGGCCTGGAGTTCGATCATGCCGAGCACGCCGATCAGCTCGGGCTGCAAGGACCGGTTCGTCGCCAACGTGCTGGTCAGAAGCCCGCGTCGAAGCGCCGCGCGGGGTAGCGCCTCGCGGGGAATACGGGGCACACCGAGCGAAACGGTGAGGTCGCGGTGGAGCGCGCGGTGAACCTGTGTCGCATCGCCCCGCCCCATCTCGTCCCAGTAATTGCGCGCCATCTCCAGCTTGGGATCGCCGGCCAGGCCGATCTGACAGCACGCAACGAGATCGTCGAAACCGTCATCGGGCCCACCCTCCAACGCCAGAAAATTTCTCAGGTCTTCCCGACTGGAATCCTGAGCAACCCATTCATAGACGGGTACCATCCGACCCGAGGCCGCGATGCCGCGGATCTGGGCTTTGGGGTCGATCGTGACCGGAGGCTCGATGGTCGATGCGGCGAATGAGGCCAGCAGGTTCGACTCGACGCGGTGCTTGAGCGACGCCACCGTCGGATGATGTTGCCAGCGGACTGCCGGTCCGGCTGTGTCCAGCGGGGCGAGGTACAGGTCGTGGATCGACCAGAGCGCCAGCAACTCGTCGCGCTCATCGTCGGCCTCGACGTCCTCCACATGGCGCAGTCCCACGTCGGTCGGCTCGCCGAGGGCCTGTTGCAGCCGTCGTGTCAGGGTCGGGGCGGTCTTGCCGTTCATGTCGTTCACCCTGCCCATGCCCGGACGTCCCAAACGTTCCGGTGATCCGCCAGGTGGAACCCGTCCACCGGGCCATCGTGGTTTCGAGCCGGCCTGACGCGGCTCAGCCGGCGGCCCAGGCCTTCGCGGCAGCGTCGTGCATGGCCGAAGCGTCGGCTTGGAGCAGGAAACCCTTGTGGATCGCGTCGGACATCGACGCGTCGAATTTCGACAGGTACGCGTCCTTCGACCCGTACAGCGACGTCAGCTCGGCCGGGCCGAACGCCTTGGTGACGCCGGCGATCTTGCAGAAGCCCGAACCCTGGCCGCCCTCGCCGCTCAACGTCGCGATCGGGACATCGAGTTGCGGCGTGCGGACCCCGCCGAGCGCGTTGCCGTGCGCGTCACGTTTGATGACGCCGTTGTGGTCGACCTCGATGCGGTCGGCTCTTGGAGGTGCTTTCGACGGGTGGACGACCCAGGTGTTCAATGCGGCCACCGCGGCGTCCATCACGTAGATCTCGGGACCCGAATTCACCGGTGTGGTGCAACCGAGCGCGGAGGCGAGCACGTTGGCATCCACATGGGACGTTCCGGCGATCTCCCAGGTGCGGACACGCGCGGAGTCGTCCTGGCGGGCCGGAAGGTACTTGGGCACGTCGGTTTCGGACTGCACCTGCATAAGCGGCACCGACAGGTCCGTGCGGATCCGGGTGTCGGCGGGTGGGGTCTGGGACGGGTTCAGCGGGGTGCCTTCGGCCCAACGGCTGTGCACCAGGAATCCGTCGAACGCATGCGTGAGGGGCTGCACCGCGTCGATGTAGTCGAGCATCCGGAACGCGGACTGGGACTCGCCGTCCGCGATGACCCGCTTCACCGGGAGTCCTCCCAGCGGGCTGTTCGCGCCTTTGGCCCGTACCGCCGCCGAAGCCTGGGAGTAGATGTCGTAGGAGAACTGATCTCCCGGGTGGTGCAGCGGTGCGTAGCGCTTCGGATTCATGCCCTTGAGCGGCTTGATCCCCAACACCCCGCCACCGCCGGACGATTCGATGCCGGCTTTCTGGGCCGACACGCCGACCCACGCGAAGCCGTCGCGGAGCAGTTCACGTTTGGAGAACAAGAAGTCGGGAGCGGTCTCGAACCCGGCACTGACATTGAGCCATTCCAGGATCACGGTGCCGTTGAACGTGGCCGGATCGGTGGGCCGGTGGACCAGGATCCTCGTCTCGTACGATGCCTTGTCGTCCGGTGCGGCGTTCCATCGGCCGTTCGTGGCGAGCTTGCCGTGCACCGCGTAGGAGGTGGCATCGCCGGAGATGAAGTACTCATCCGAGGTGTACCCCGAGTCGGCGGGAACCGAGGTGGTCGCACTCCAGGCATCTCCGGGACCGGTGACGGGCCCGGTCACCTCGGGCATGGTCACGTCGCGAGCCCCGACCGTTGTGGTCGTCGCACGCACGGCGGTCGACGTGGCGTTGCCGGCGGCATCTCCCGCGTCCGAGCTGCTGGACGAGCACGCGCTGACGATCAGGCTCAGCACGATGAGCCCGGATCCCAGGCCACTTCCAAAGCGTCGCATCGGCACCCCCGGTGTCTTCGGCATCGAAAACGCGCAGGTTAGGGCCTCAAGGAGCCATCGTGCGGCGCGCCGTGCGCCGCCGGACGGAGGCACTGGTGCGTCGCATCCATCGATTCGGTCTGCGAACATGGGGCCATGATCCGGATCGGCTTCTTCGGCACGGGCTTCATCGCCGCGTTGCACCAGTTCCTGCTCAGCACCGCCGAGGTGGACCACCGCGTCGTCGGGGTATGGGACCCCGACACCGACAAGGCCCGGCGCTTCGCGGACGGATGCGGTGCACAGGTCATGGACGAAGCGGCTCTGCTCGACGCCGTCGACGCGGTGTACGTCACCACCTGGACGGCGGAGCATCCGCGCCTGGTTCGCGCCGCGGCCGAAGCGGGTGTGGCGATCTTCTGTGAGAAACCGCTCGCCACGAATCTGACCGACGTGCGGCGGATGGTGGCCGATGTGCAGGAAGCGGGCGTGACGAATCAGGTCGGGCTGATCCTGCGGTTCCTGCCGTCGTTCCGATTCGTGCGGGACCTCATCGCCGATCCCCGTGCCGGCGAGGTGCTCTCGGTGATCTTCCGCGACGACCAGTATCTTCCCGTCGGAGGGACCTACGGGTCGGACTGGAGAATCGACGCGTCCAAAGCGGGCCACGGCACCGTGTTGGAGCACTCCATCCACGACCTGGACATGCTCGAGTGGCTGCTCGGCCCGGTCGAATCCCTGTCGGCCACGACCCGGAATCATCACGGGCACCCTGACATCGAGGACGTCGCGGCCATCCGGCTGGATTTCGCATCGGGCGCGACGGGGACGTTGAGTTCGATCTGGCACGACATGGGGGAACGGGAGAGCCAGCGTCACATCGAGTTGTTCTGTGAACGGTTGTACGTGTGCATCGAAGGGGACTTCACCGGTCCGGTGCGGTGGCAGTTCACCGGCGACGAGATGCGCTCGTTGGAGGGCGACGCGCTCGTGGCAGCACTCGGCGATCAGGAGGACCGGGGGAATCCGGCCCGAGCGTTTCTCACTGCCGTTGCACAGCACCGCACGGCCGATCCGGACTTCTCCGCAGCACTGGGCGCGCATCGGCTGGTCGACGCGGTCTACCGCTCCGCCGCCGACGACGGCGAGGTCGTGCGCGACCTCCAGCGGTGACACGTCCGCGTTTTTCCGGACGCCACCCGGGCGATGGGACCTACCATTCCTGGGGGCACGCGACGTAGAAAGGGGATCGATGTCCGCAGTCGACCACCGCGCCGTCGATGACATCGTGGTGTCCGGGAGCGGCCTCCGGGCGGCGCTCGAGCACGTGGACGAAGTCGTGGTGGCCTGCGATGCCGACGGCACCGTGCGCTTCGCCAGCGAGGCACTGCGGACGCTGCTCGGGTACGCGCCCGAGCTGTTCGTCGGTCGCAACATCACCGAGATCGTCCATCCGGACCAGCTCGCCGGCGCCCTGGAGGAGATCACGCGCTGGCAGGGCCGGACCGGAACGCCGCGGGGGACCCCGGTGACCGTTCGGCGCGCGGACGGTACCTGGCTCGAGATCCGGTACGACGCCGCGGTGGGCCGTGATTTCGGCAACCTCGGGTCACTGGTGCTCACCCTCCGGGCCGAGACGTCGATCGACTTCACCGAACGCGAGCTGCGGGCCCGGGCGTTGAACGACGATCGGATCGTGCGTCTCACCTCGACCTTCCTCAACCTTCCGACCGAGGATTTCGAATACGGCCTCGATGCGGTCGTCGCGGAGTTGGCGTCGCTGGAGGACGTGACGCGGGTGTCGGTCTGGCGCGCGGACGGGGATCGGGTCGTGCGACAGGCTGCCTGGGAGGCTTCCGTGGGTGCGCCGCTGGTGCCGCTGTCGACGCGTATCCGCGTGGCCGATTTCGTCAGCCTGCAGCGCGCGCTCGACGGGCGGGACACGTTGTTGTACGAGCCGTGGCGCCACGGGCCCGAATTCGAACCCGAGCACCGGATGTTCCGGGACGCAGGCACGCAGTCGTGCCTGATCTCCCCGATGCGAGCCGGGGACGAGTTCGTCGGCATCGTCATGGTCGAGTCCACGCTCGAAGCCGAGATCGGGGCGACACACTTGAGCGCAACACAGTCGGCGTGTGGCGTCCTCGCCGAAGCGTTCCTCCGCCACGACGCCGAGCGCCGTCTGGCCACCTTGGCGCTGACGGACCGGGTGACGGGCATGGCGAATCGGTGGGCGTTCGACGTGGAGCTGGAATGCGCGCTGGACGACCTCGGCGACGGTTCGCACGCCGGCCTGGCACTGGCGATCATC
>CAZEAV010000021.1:0-13357 GCA_964510215.1 uncultured Iamiaceae bacterium | reverse complement strand
CGCCGCGGAGATCGTCGAGGAATACCACGTCCCCGCCTCGAAGGTCCACGTCGTTTCCTGCGCGGTCGACGCCCGCCATTTCTACCGTCGATCGTCACACGAGATCGCCACCGTCACCCGTCGTCACGGCATCTTCGGCGACTACGTCGTCGCGGTCGGCAACTTCGAGCCACGGAAGAACCATCTGCGTCTCATCGACGCGTTCTCGGCACTGGGTGACGACCTCGCAGACCGGTTCACGCTGGTACTGGTCGGTGCCGGTGCCTGGAAGGAAGACGAGATCCGGGACCGGATCGACGACGCGGTCGCCGAGGGCCGGCGGGTGGTCATGCTGCAGAACCAGGTCAGCTACCGAGATCTCCCCGCCATCTACTCGGGCGCAACGGCGAGCGCGTACGTGAGCGTGTACGAAGGGTTCGGGATGCCGCCGCTGGAATCGATGGCGTGCGGGACACCGGTCGTCGCGGGGAACACCTCGGTGATCCCCGAAGTGGTCGGCGACGCCGCGGTCCTGGTCGACCCTTTCGACGTCGCGGCGATCTCCTCGGGCCTGACGACGATGTTGACGGACGCCGAGGAACGGGAGCGTCTGGTGGCTGCCGGTCGGGACAACCTCGCCCGCTTCGACTGGGCCGACGCGGCCCGGAAGCTGCTCGACATCATCTCCCGGCTGGGGAGGCGTTGAGCGTGCGCGTCGGCATCGATTTTCGGGTGTTCCAGGTGGGTCATCAGTTCCGTGGCATCGGCCAGGTCGCCTCCCAGGCCCTGCGCCAACTCGACGCCCGCCTGGACCCGGGCGACGAGATGGTGCTGTTCACCGACGAGGACGGACCCGATGTCGGTGACCTGCCCGCTGCGCTGTTCACCCCCGGACGCCCGCGGCGACTCCTCACCTACCTGAACCCGCGGTATCCCCGCCTCGCCAAGTTGCGCGGTCCGCTCACCGATGCCCGCGAGCAGCTGCTTGCCCGGCACTGTGACGTGTTCGTCCAGTTCGACTTCATGCTGGGGCTCCCCGCGTCGGTGCCGAGCGTCGTCGTGTTCTACGACCAGATCCCCTTGCTGCTGGGCGACATCTACCCGCAGAACTACCGTCCCCACTTCGCCGCGGCCCGCCGGGCGGGAATGCCCACGAGACAGGCGGTCTACAAGGCGGCCACCCGGGTGATCTACGAACGCATGCTCACCGCCGCGCTCATCCGCGCCCGCGGGATCATCACGATTTCCGAGCACACGGCCACCACGACCCGTTCCTTCGCCCGGAGCCACGGCGTCACCGGTATCGACGACAAGATCCACGTCGCCCACCTGGGACATCACACCGACTCCGACGACGCCGCGGACGAGCCAGGCCCCATGGACCGTTACCGGATCCACGGGCTCGGGCTGGACGCCACACCGTTCGTGTTCTTCATGGGAGGCACCGACGAACGTCGTCGCATCGACGACCTGGTCGCCGCGTTCAACGATCTACGGGCGCGGGGCCGGAACCTCAAACTTGTGCTGGCCGGATACGACTTCTCCTCGTTCGAGGCGGTGCTGTCCGAGACCACCCGTCGGGCATTGATGGAATCGTCCTACCGGGACGACATCCACCTGCTCGGCTACGTCGACGACCGGACGCGGGGCTGGCTGTACGCGCATGCCGAGGCGTTCGTCTTTCCCAGTCTGCACGAAGGGTTCGGGCTACCGGTGATCGAGTCGCTCAGCCGCGGCTGCCCGGTCGTCACCTATGACAACACCTCCATCAGCGAGGTCGTGGGACCGAACTGTGTGATGGTGCCGAGCAACTGGCAACGCCTGAGTGACGGCATCGCCACGATCATGGACCGACCCCGGTCGGTCAAGGAATCCGAACAGACGGCCGGACGTGACTGGGCGGCACGGTTCACCTGGGATGCGATCGGATCGACCATGTACGACCTGGTCACCGCGTCCACCCATTCGTAACGGCGCGGCGCGGTCGAAGCGGCGCGCCGGTCGCACGAGGCGTCGCTCAGGAAATGCCAGCCAGGTGGCGGAAACCCTCGTCGCTGTAGGCAAGACCACTGCGCACGCTGTCCTCGCTGTGGTGACGCTCGTAGATCTGCGACCACCACGCGAGTCCGCCCGAGTCGGCACGACGGCCCAGGATCAACTTGTAGGACTCGTCGACGAAGTCGTTCGCGTACTCCCCGCTCCCAACGATGCGTGACGCCACGCCGTGACGTGACATCGCGCCACTGGCGAGCTGTCGGGTCCAGGTGGCATAGCCGGTCTGATCGGGCGCGCGTCCCAGGAGGTCCCGGTACAGACAGACGACGAACCAGTTGTTGTCGCTCCCGCAATGTTGAAAGTACTCCGCCGAGCCCGCCAGGCCCGCGAGGACGGTGTCGTTACGGTCACTGCGGTTCAGCAGGCCGGCCCAGGATGCCAGTCCGCCGGGGTCGGCTCCCCGGCGGAGCATGCGGAGATAGTCGGCCGCCACAGTGGCCGTGCGATGCTCGGGCACCGAGGTGACGAGCCTGACCATGTTCGCCGGCGAACCGCCCGCTGCGAAGTAGTTCACCCACACCTGTTGTTCCGATGCCGTGGCCGACCGTCCCAGGAATAGGTTGTAGATCTCGTCGGCGTAGGCCGCGTGCTGTGCCGCGGTGCCCGGCGGCGGTTTGGGCCGCGTGGTGGGCGGCGCGGTCTGCGGAGGACCGGTGGGCGAACCGAACCAGTTGGTGAACAACTGCACGAAGGTCTGGTTCGCCGAGATGTGGGGCGTGTAGGTGTACAACGTCGCCGTGGGACCGTTGGTCATGGTCACGCTCTGGCCGTCGATGGTCGCGACGCCGTTGTAGTAGAGCAGCGGCGCTCCCGCGGACTGCCGACGGTATCCCTGGGTGTAGAACCCGTAGTTGGGGATGTTCTGGTTGCCGCGCCAGTTCAGGTTCCCGACCGCGCGCTGCCGATTGAACTGCAGTTGCCAGGCGCCATGGTTGACCTGGGCACTGAACCCGGCGTGTCGTTCCGCGGCCACGCAGGTGCCGTAGATCCCCTTGTCGGGGTAGTTGTAGCGGGAACCACCGTCCGGGCAGTCGTACCCCATCGCCGACCAGTACCGCCAGTCGGCACAACCCGCACCGCCGGTCACCAGCGTCTGTTCTTTCTCCAGCGTCACGATCAGCACCTGCGGGTTCACGCCGTACAACAACGCAGAGGTGTGGATGATGTCCGCGGCCGAGGCGTTTGCGCCGTAGGTCGAGTAGTCGATGGGACGCGGTGCGGAATAGTTCCGCAGGCACGAGTTCGGATACCGGTTCAGGAATGCCTGGATCTGCGCGGTGCTCATGGTGCCGGTCGCATCGAAGATCGCATCCGACATCAGGTTGTTCTTGTCGAAGGAGGCCGCGTTCGCCTTGTGGACGAATCCGCCCATGAGCGGGAGGGACCCGATGCCCAGCACCAGGGCGGCGATCATGACGATGGCGCGGGCGGGTCGGCGCATCTCAGTTCACCACCGTCAGGCCACGGGCGTCGGTCGCGGTGACATCGTGTCCCCCGCGACTGGCGACGACCGTGACGTCGTAGTGGCCGGCGGGCAGGCCGAGGCCTGCCGGCGTCCAGTCCCAGGAGACCGAACCCGTCTTCCCGACCGGTTTCGCGGGCAGCGAATGCGTCCCTCCCGGTCCGGTGAAGCGCACCTGGCAGGTCGCCCCCGGGGAGGTTTTGCACACCGAGCGACCCGCGCTGGGGGTCGCGCCACCTCCCAGCGACAGTTCGTTCGTGTTCAGGAAGAGCCCCGTCGGTTCGATCGGCGGCGCGCCCGGGGCCGTACCCGGCGCGGTCGACGGCGACCTGCCACCGTCCGGCGCAACCGAGGTGGTGGATGCCGGCGGTTCGATGGTTGCCTCGTGTGACACGAATTCCGTCGATGTGGTCGACCCGGCCGTATCGCCGGTCGAGGTCGAGGTCGTGGTCGACCTGGTGCCCTTGGTCGTGGGCGTGGCCGAAGGATCGCTGCCCGAGCTGCAGGCGGTTGCCCCGATGGACGCCACGAGGAGCACGCAGACCCCCACGAACCCGACGCGGACCCGCCGCGCCGCGAGAAACGACATTGCTGTCATTCCAGCACACCGGCCGGGGGAACACAAGCACATCGTGAGCGCCCAGCTACGATCGGTTCCGACCGTGGATGCCGCTCCGATCTCCGTCGCGTTCGATGCGACCGCCTGCCTCGGCCACACGACCGGGGTGGGGACCTTCGTGGGTGAGGCCCTCACGGGCCTCGCGGCGCGCGACGACGTCGAGGTGACCGCGTACGCGTTGAGTTGGCGCGGGCGCGGCCGCCTCGTGACCGTCGTGCCGCCGGGGGTCCGTGTCGCCACCCGCCCGGCGGCGGCCCGACCGCTGCGCCGGCTCTGGCTCCGCTCCGATTTTCCACCCGCGGAGTGGCTGACCGGCCGGGTGGGCATCGTCCACGGCCCGAACTATGTCGTTCCCCCCACGCGCCACGCCGCCGCGGTGGTCAGCGTGTTCGATCTGACCCCGTTGCGGTACCCGGAGCTTTCCAACGCCGACACCCTCGACTATCCCCGGCTGATCGAACGTGCCATCGGACGGGGTGCCTGGATCCACACCTGTTCCGAGTTCATCGCCACCGAGATCCGGGAGCACTTCGACGTGGACGACAACCGGGTGGTGGTGGTGCCCGCCGGGGTGCGACCCGCTGGCCTGCCCCGGTCCCGCGACCCCGTCGGCGACATCGTCGGCCGCCTCTCCCACGCCGGTGATCCGTTCCTGCTGGCACTGGGGACGGTGGAACCCCGCAAGGACCTCCCGGCCCTGGTCGCCGCATTCGACCGGCTGGCCGAGGAGCGGCCCTCGCTCCGGCTGGTGATCGCCGGACCGGACGGTTGGGGCACCGACGAGCTACGCGAGGCGATCGCGGGTGTCGCCACTCGCGACCGGATCGACCGTGTGGGCTGGGTCGGCGAGGCGGAACGGGCCGCACTGCTGGCCAATGCCAGCGTGCTGGTCTACCCGTCGCGCTACGAAGGTTTCGGGCTGCCTCCTCTGGAGGCGATGGCTGCGTCCACACCGGTGGTGACGACCGACGCGGGGGCCCTCCCCGAAGTGGTCGGCGAGGTCACGCACATGGTGTCTGCGCAGCTGCTCGCCGAGGACCGCGATGCCGGCATCCGGGCCCTGGGCGATGCCATCGCCGAGGTGCTCGACGAAGACGACGAGGCCCACCGGCGGCGGATCGCCCGCGGCCACGAGCGCATCGCGGAACTTTCCTGGGAGAGAACCGTGGACGGACTCGTGGAGTTGTACCGACGCGTCGCCCGGCACAACGGTGCCTAGGCCGCCGAAGCGGGCCGCTCCTTCGGGCGACAGGACCCTCGCCTGCACACCAGGTGGCTGACAATGTCGCCAAAATGAAGGGTATGGCCGCCCAGCGGTACCGGGACGAAGAGTCCCGACTCGTGGACTTCGCCCGTCGAGGCGAGCCCGTCTTCCCGGACCTCGACGCTCGGGTGGACTCAGAACATCCCCCGCTGGACTGATGCGATCCATCGCGATCGCGCTGCTCGACAAACGGCGAGAGGTGCTCATCCTGACCCGCGTCGCAAAACGGCAGCTATTCGAACGGGTGACGGTCGCACCGATCGCGGGGACCATCCGTGGTCTCACGAGGTGCCGGTCGGACCTCGCAATGGGCTCGACGAGGACAGCGTCGTGAGCTGCGACAACATCACCAGACCAGCGGCCGCCCGTCGGGAAAGCCTGGGCTAGCTCTCCGAGCTGACATCGCGGGAGCCCCCCACGCCAGGCGGTACGTCCGTTCCAGGGTCGCTGAAACTGGTCGGATCACGCGGGACCAGAGAACGGCTCGTCAGCACCGGCGACCGGCTCGAAGTCGAGGGCACGACGGCGGGGGACGCGGGCTGTTCGTTCGCCACCGACGCGCCCGTTGGCGTGAACCGGAACGGAGCAGGCAAGGGACCGCTGTCCAATACGTGTGCGAGCGCTGCAACCGTACGTTCGGAAGCCTTCCCATCGCCGTACGGGCAGGGTCCATCCCATTGGCGCGCCGGGCGGGGACGGGAAAGCAATCGCCGGGCGGCGGGGACGATCACATCGGGGTCGGTACCGACCAATTCGGCCAGGCCCGCGTCGACTCCCTCACGACGCTCGGTCACCTCACGAGTCACCAATGCGGGAACCCCGAGGGCCGCCGCCTCCTCCTGCACCCCGCCGGAGTCGGTGAGCACCAGGTCACTGCGGTCGAGGAGCGAAACGAACTCGTCGTAGCGCATCGCATCGCGCACCGTCACCGCCCCAACCGATTCGAGTTCGTCGTCGAGGACCGCGCGGACCTCGGGATTCGGGTGCGCGGCGACCACCACGTCGAGCCCGCGGCATCCGCCGACCAAACGGCGCAGAGCCGTGGCGATGCGGCGCGTGCCGTCGCCCCAGTTCTCTCGCCGGTGACAGGTCACCAGCACCGTGGCTCCCGGTGGCCGTTCGACCTGATCCGCGCGGTGGCCGTGGCTTGCTTGGGACGCCAGCCAGCGGACCGCGTCGACCACGGTGTTGCCGACCACCAGCATCGACGCGGGCGCGACGCCTTCGGCGAGGAGAGCGTCGGCCGCGCATTGCGTCGGCGGGAGGTGGAACGACGTGATCTGGGCCACCATTCGACGGTTCGCCTCCTCGGGAAAGGGCGCTGCGAGATCACCGGTGCGCAACCCTGCTTCGAGGTGCAGCACCGGGATCCGAGTCCAGAACGCCGTCATCGCCGCAGCGAGCGTCGTCGCTGTGTCGCCCTGGACGATCACGGCGTCGGGGGCGACCTGTTCCAGGGTCGCCGCGATCCGGGCGACCAGCTCAGTATACAACCCGGCCAGGTCGCCGTTTCGGTGCCACGCGGGGAGTCGGATGTTCGCCGGGGTGCCGAACGTCGCCAGCACCTCGTCGACGACCTCGGCATGTTGGCCGGTGGTCATCAGGGTCTCGGACCAGCCGGGCGCGTGGGCCAAGGCACGGACCACCGGTGCGAGTTTCACGGCCTCAGGCCGCGTGCCCACCGCGACGAGCACCCGACGAGGGCGCCCACGGAAGCGTCGGGCACTCATCGCGGACTCGACCGATCGGTCACGGGTGCGCATCGGTGCCGGCCTGTCGTGGAGTGCGGTGCGTAGCCGGGCCCCTCCGACCGGGCCGCTGATCGGGTGGTTCGGCGCCGGGGAGCACGGCGTCGTCCAAGGTGGCTGCGGCGAGTGCTCCCACATAGGGCTCGACCCGGGTCGCGAGCCGCTGAGGGAGCTGGGCACCGGCCCGTTCCCTGAGCGCCCAGATCGTCAGTTGCCTGGCGAGCGACTCGGGAACGATCTCGTCCAGCCACTGCTTGACCGACGACCGTTGGAGGTCGGCGGTCACGATCGTCTCGGGGTTCGATCGATCGTCGGCGAACACGCCGAACTCGCGCGGCACCGAGTCCAGGTCGAGGGGTCGGTCGTAGCGCTTCAACCGCTCGAAGTACCGGGATCCATCTTTGCGCTGGTCGTCGAGGAGCGCACGGCGTTCGATGAGATTCGCGGTGCGGCCGTGCGCGGTCTCCCACTCGCTCAGCACAGCCCTGAGCCGTCGCAACTGAGCTCGGTCCCGCCGAGACAGCGGATCGTCGCTCCGAGCGGCGTCCAGATAGGCGCCACGGAGTCGCCGTTTGAGCAGCGACGGCCACGCGGTCGGTCGATTCCAGTCGATGCGCTGAGTCGATTCCCACACCGCGACGAGCGCCCGACTGCGCACCTCGTGGCGATCGGCGTGGCTGGGAAGGGATCTGGTCTGGCGCTCGGCATGGGCGAGCGCCCAGTCGCTCAGCTCGTCGAACAGTGCATTCCGCTCGGCACACGCGTCACCGCCGGCAGCGACCCGTGCGGCGCGCGCCAGCAGCGATTGACGTACCCAGTTCGTGTCGAATGGATCCGGTCCCCGTGACATGGGCGCATCGTCGAGGGCGCCGATGTGCGGTCACTCACGAAGCCGCTCACCGCTCGTGAAGCGCCAGCATGGTCAGTGGTGAGTGGGAGCCTCGAGAATGTGTGCCGCCGACGCCCGGAGATGAGCAGACCCGACATTTTGCGGGGGCGCCACGACGATCACCAGCAGCTCACCGCCGGCCGACAGCAACCGGAGCAGCGCCCCGGAGACGACGTCGTCGCGCGGGTCGGCGGGAAGGCCGCCCGTTCGCTCGACCACCAGAATCACCGGCATCCGTTTCGCCAACGGGGCCAGGCGTTGGAGCGAACGGATGGCGGTCGATCGAGCGCCGGGTCGATCGGGGTCGTCACGGTGGGTGGTGAACACGCACCGCTGCGCCGGCGGTGCGGCGTCGCGCAGGTGCCGAGCGGCGGTCGGCACTTCAGTGGCATCGCGAACCTCGACGATGACGAGGCGGGCGGTCCGGTCGGCCACCCAGCTTCCGATGACCTCGAGTGGCCAGGACGGACCGGACCGGGGGCCACTCGGAGCCGGCTCGTGGCTGGGAAGCAACAACGACGCAGGGGGTGGTCGGCCCTCGATCAGCGCATGTTCCACGGCGCGGGTCTGTGGCGACGGTGTCAATCCGTGGGTGAGGAGTGCCCGTCGGCAGTCGTGAAAAGCACGGAGCGCCTCGACCTGGCGGTCGGTTGCCTGCAGCGCGGCCATGAGCTGGCGCCACGAGGTCTGTCTGGTCGGGTCGGCGTCGATCACGCTCGCGATCTCGGCCGCGAGCCCGGGTGGCGGGCCCAGCACGGTTTGCAGGCCGTGGAGGTGCTCGAGCGCATCGAGTCTGAGCTCGCAGAGCCGGTACGCCTCGGCGATGCCGTCGGGGTCGTGGCCCAGCTCGGGAAAGGGCTCTCCCCGCCAGAGTGCGAGCGATGCGGTGAGCGCGTCCACCGTTCGGAACGGGTCCGATGACGTCGCCGCCTGCGTCTTTCCGATCGCGGTCTCGAACCTCGACACGTCGAACTGGTCGGGGGCCAATGTCACGAGCAGTCGGGCACGCTCACGGGACACGCCGAGATCGGCGGGGGCCACGACCCGACGCGTCGACCAGACCAGACTCGCCAGTCGTGACCGACCCGTGGCGACGTCGGTTCCCGGCCAGATCGCGTCGATGGTCCGTTCGACCGTGACCGGGGCGTTCCGCCGCAGGGCCAGCCACGCGAGGAGTCTTGGTCGCAGACCGCGGCCCAGCGCGACCGGTGCGCCGTCGATGTCGGCCCGAACCGGGCCGAGGACGTTCACCGCGAGGAGGTCGCTCACGTCATCCCAGTCGGCACACCCGGCCGCCGGCGAATCGGCACGGCCGGCGAGCCGACCCCCCGGGTTCGATGTGAACAGCGTGTGACGCGGCGTCGCTACACTCGTCGCAAATCGTGACGGGCAGCACGGACACCGCCGAGACCGACCCGGAGGGGAGACCGGAGATCCAGGTCCTGGGACGGCCACACGTGATCGTGGGGTCTGCCGAACGCGCCGTGGCGCCTGGGTTGCGTCCCTTGCTCGTGGAGCTGGTGTTCGCGGGCGAAGTGGGCGTCGAGATCAGCGCGCTGCACGAGATCTGGCCGGAGCGAAGTCGCGCCGCCCTCCAGACAGCGATCTGGCGGCTGCGCCGCCTGCTCGGCTCTGCTGCGATCGTCACCAGGGGTGAGGTCTACCGGATCGGCCGCACCGTCGTGTGCGACCTCGACCGCTTCGAACGACGGGCCGCCACGGGGATCGAGGCATTCGAAGCGGCGTCGCTTCGCGACGCCGTCGCCCATCTTCGCTCCGCACTGTCGACTTGGCGCGGCCCGGTCGATCCGGTGCGCGCGACCGAGGCCGGACGGACACGTCGTGAACGGACGGTCGAGCTTCGTGCGACGGTGATCGAGCACCTGGCGAGCGCCTGCATCGACACGGGGTCGGCCCAGGAGGCGACGGTCGCGCTGCGTGACCTGGTCGATGAACAGCCTTTTCGTGAACGCGCGTGGGCTTTGCTGGTGAGCGCGCACGACGCCTGTGGCGAATCGACCCTCGCCGCTGCGGTCGCCACCGAAGCCGTCGGCGTGCTCAGCGAGGCCGGTGTCGAACCGTCGGACGCGCTGGCCGGGGCGGTGAACAGAACGCGCCGAACGGTGGCCGCAACGGTCGTCCGGCGTGAGCGGTCGATACCGGACTGGTTGGCCGCCAGCCGCCGAGGACGCGAGTTCGTCGGTCGAGTCGACGAAACGGAGCTGCTCATCCAGGGTCTGGAGCGTGCTGGTGCCGGTCACTCGACGACGGCCATCGTGGCCGGCATGTCGGGGTCCGGCAAGACCCGACTGTTCGCCGAGACCGCCGCGCTGGCCTCGGCTCGCGGCATGGCCGTGTACGGCGGTCGGTGGGACCGCCACGTCCGGACCCCACATCAGGGGCTGGTCGAGGTGCTGCGTGGTCTCGTCGACGACGCGCCCTCGGGCGGTGCCGTGGCCGATGTGCTCGAGTCGTACCTGACACCCGCCGTCGGCAGCGAGCTCCGGCCCGAGCAGGATCCGCCCGACCTCCCACAGATCCTTGCGAGCGTCGGCAACGTGTTCGCCGATGTGGCCGCAGAGCGGCCGGCCATGGTGGTGCTCGACGACGTGCAGTGGGCGAGTCGAGTCTCCCTGCTCATGTTGCGCCATCTCGTGCACGCGAATCCTGCGGTTCCGCTCGCGCTGGTGGTCGGTCTCAACACCAGCGTCGCCATCGAAGCTTCGACGCGTCAGGTGCTGGGCTCGCTCGTTCGCCCGAACGGTTCTCGCTGGATCGAACTGGAGGGGCTCACACCGATCGAGGTCGCTGCGCTCCCCGAGGTCGCCCGTGCGGCACGCGCCCTCGGTGAGGACTCACGGTCGCTCGCCGATGCGATCGTGACCTACACCGGTGGCAATCCGCTGCTGATCGATCGAGTGCTCGACGAACCGGGGTTCATCGACCACGCCCGCCGATCCGACCCGAACAACGTGGACCCGTCGGTGCTTCCCGCCCGGGTGGCCGCCGCCGCGGGCACCTTCCTGGCCGACCTCGACGAGGTGGCCCGCCGCGTCCTGGGGACCGCCGCCCTGATCGGGAGGGAGTTCGACCTCGCGTTGCTGCAGCGGGTCGTCGAGGTGTCCGTCGATGCGGCGTTGACCCGCGGTGTGGGAGCGCGCATCGTCGACGTACGCGGCCACCGGGGGAGCTTTTCACATGACCTCCTCGCCGAAGCACTCGTCGACGCATTCGACCTCGAAGTCCGCCAAGCGACCCACGCGCGGATCGCCGAGGTGCTCCGCGACCCCGAGGCGGACGAGTCCGAGGTGGACGTGTTCGCCCTTGCCCATCATCTGGACCGCGCCGGTCCGCATGTTCCGCCTCGCCGAGTCACCGAGGCAGCGCGTCGAGCGGCGATCGAAGCCCGCAGCCAGTTCGCGTTCGGGGTCGCGGCGCAGTACTTCGAGATCGCGGCGAATCACGCGCCACTCGAGCCGGCTGTGGGCGCGCTCCTCGAAGCCGTCGAGGTCTCGGCGCTCGACGGCGACGCCGCTGCCGCGCAGCGGCTGCTGGATCGGGCAGAGCGCCTGGCTCGGTCGGGCGCCCCGACGGTCGTGCTGGGAAAGGTGGCGGTCGCCACCTGTGACCTGTCGCTTCGCGTCGACGGCCACCTGTCCGACGAGGCGCTCGCGCTGGTGCACGAGGTGCGCGCGCCGCTCGGTGCGGACGTCGACGACGACATCGCGGCAGACCTGGCATTCTTCGCATCGCTCGGCCGGGATTCGCCACGCGGCCCGGTCGAGGTGGCGCGCGCCGAGACGGATCCCGACCGTGGGCTCGCCATCGCCGAACGCGGTCTCGAACTGGGCCCCCTGGCTGAGCAAGAGGCTCTGGTCCGCCACCTGCATCGATCCCCATCGACGGATGGGCGCGCGCTCGGCGCGCTGTGGGAGTGGGTCGTGGGTGTCCAGGAAGGTGCGGTCGGGCTCGACGACGCCGATCGTGCAGCCGAGCTCGACGGACTCGCGGCGGCGAGCCGCGTCACCGACACGGTTCGTTGGCGGGTGGCGGCGTGGCATGCGACCCGGCACATTGCCCGTGGCGAGTTCCGATCGGGTGGCGAGTTCGCCGAACGCGCGGCCGGCATGGGCAAGGCATTGGCCGATCGTCGGTGGCGCCTGCAGGCCGTCCTGGCGCGGTGGACCCACTATGGCTGTCTGGAGTTCCTGACCGGTTCCCCCACGGACCGGGTGAATGGTGTGGGCCACCATTGGGGGACCGGGACGCTGTTCGCTCGCCCGTGGGACGCCCACCGCCTGGCCTGGGCGGGACGTTTCGACGAGGCGAAGTCCCTGTTGAGGAAGGCGCTCGAGCAGCACCGTCGACGGCGCGTGCCCGACGGGCCACGGCTCGTTCGACTCGTGTTGTTGTCCAGCGCCGCCCACGCGGCCCAGGACGAAACCACCGCGCCGGCACTCCGCGAGGAAATGGCCGCGCACCAGGGGCGTACCGCGGTGCACGCGTCGACGTTCCTCGGCCTCATCGACCACAATGCCTCACTGGTGGCGGCGTGGTTGGGCGATCTCGACGGTGCGGTGAACGGTTTCCGGGCTGCGACCGACCAGGCCATGCGCCAGGGTGCGATCCCATATGCGGTGCTGAGTCGCATGCAACTCGTCCGCCATCTGGAGCAACGAGGCGCTGCCGGTGACCGCACAGAGGCGGCGCAGTTGCGGCCGGTCGTGGTGGCAGAGGCGGAACGCCTCGGGATGCCGCGCGTCGTCGAGCTGCTGTCGGGCTGAGCAGCGCGCGTCGCGCAACGCGTCGGGGTGGCCGACTGGTACCCACAGAGTGCCTTCGCCGGGCGGCGCGGTGCCGGTCCGGTTCGGGTGCACTCGTCGGGTCACATCCGACCGGGGCGCAGGTGCCGGTCGCCTACCACTGAGGAGCACGACTCATGCCGAGAACGGTCACCACTCAAGTCCGACGAGCCAGGCCTCCCCGACGAGCGCGGCGATTCGTCGCCGGTCTGGCGTCGGGCCTCGCGCTGCTCGCCGGCTCCGCGCTGATCGCTGCCCCGGCCGGCGCCTCTTCCGGAGCGCGCACTGCCGACCCTGGCGGTCCGCTGTCGTGCACCCCCGGCAAGATCGTCATGAAGACGGGTGCGGGAATTTCGTACGGCAACTTCGGCGCCGGCACCATCGCGTTCACCCCGGCGGGTCAACCTGTGACCGCACTGTGGAACACAACCGGGTACAACCCGCTGGACGGCTACCTCTACGGCGTCAGTCTCGAAGAACCCGCCGGCACGTTGCTCTACCGGTTCGGCAATGACGGCTCGATGACCACGGTCGGCACT
>CAZEAV010000020.1:0-13362 GCA_964510215.1 uncultured Iamiaceae bacterium | reverse complement strand
CGCCCCGTGCCGGCCACGGATGGCTGTGGGCGAAGGCGGGACGATGACCGTGACACCTCCGGCTAAGTTTGGAGTGATGGCATGAACTGGACACAACACGTTAAAGCGTATCGCTACTTGACGCCTGATATGTTGCGTCTCGCCATGCCGCGCTGTCCTGATCCGACAGCGTGGGCGTTGGCGTTTGATGCGGCGATTTATCGGTTTGTTATCCGTGACATTGCGATGCTGCTGGCGCAAGTTGGTCATGAGTCGAGCGATCTAACGCAGCTTGAGGAAAACCTCAACTACAGTGCCAAGCGATTGACGGAAGTGTGGCCAAGGCGGTTCCCGACACTGACGGCGGCACAGCCATTTGCGCGCAACCCCGAGGCGCTGGCCAATAACGTCTACGCCAACCGTATGGGCAATGGCCCGCCTGAGTCTGGAGACGGTTACAGGTATAGAGGTCAAGGCCCGATACAGCTAACTGGCCGCAACAACTACCAACGGTTCGCCGCCGCTATCGGAGACGACAGGCCGTTACGGAACCCCGAGCTATTACAGCAGCCAGAGCTGGGCGCGTTATCAGCGTGCTGGTTTTACGCTAAACACGTGCCACACGGTGCGTCTATCGAGCTTGCAACGCGCCGAATAAATGGTGGGCTGAATGGGCTCGCTGATCGAAAACGCCGATATGACCGGTTGGTTTAAGGAGGCGGGGTGACAGCTCCCGACGATAATAATATGAAACCTAGACCGATTATTGAGCGCCACATACAGTCGTTTTTGCTATCTGTTATCATCGCGCTCGCAGTGTGGCAAGGAAGCACCACGTTTCGACTAAGCGAAATATCGGCACGTCAGGATGAGCGTGTGACCCACTTGATCCATCTGACCGAACAGTTACGGCAAGACTTGCGCGAGATGGATGCGACATATATGCCGAGACGTGAAGCAGAAATATACCGTAACGAAACTGACCGGAAGCTGGAAGAATTGAGCAACCGAGTCGGTCGATTGGAGATAAGATGATGAAACTCGTACCGGAAGCCAGGCAAGCACATCGGCTGTGGTCCGTACAGGCCAGTACTGTGACCACCCTGCTGATCGTTGCGGAGTTCGCTACTCAGGCGCTGCCGCTGTGGCAGGGTATTATCCCCGACGGCGCGTTTGCGCTGGCTGGTGCTATCACGTCAACGGCGGCGATTGGGTTAAGGCTAATACAGCAGAGGTTAAACCATGAGTAAGCTGTGGGGTTGGGTTGTAGCGGCGTTTGGGATGCTGGGCGCGGCGTTGTTATTTGTGGCGGGGCAGCGCAACCGCGCAAGAGAGGCCGCCGCCCGCGCCAAGGCGGAGGCCAAGGGGCGGGAGATCGTGCAGGAGGTAGAGCGCGCAATTGATCTAGCTCGCACGCAAGCCCGCACGCAATCAAAGGAGACGCAACGTGAAGCAGATGAGCGGCCTAGTGGTGATCGCCCTAGCGGCCATTTTCGCCGTTAGTGGTTGCACCACGACCGGATATGTGACGCTCCAGCCACAGTGCGAGCCGGTGGTCGTACCGGCGCTACCCTTACTTGACCGTGGCGAACTCTGGGACGCACTGGGGGATGCACAGTATCGGGAGTTGGAGCGCTATATAAACGGGCTATGGGGCGTGGTCGATGAGCAAGCGGCGCTGATCGGTGAGGTGTGCCAGTATAACGGTCCCTCAATAGGGACCGTTATACTATAGTGTGTGGTGGGGTTACTCAAGTGGCTCGGCGGCCTCTGGGTAATTACGGCCTAAAGCGATTTCCACTTTTACCAAGCACTTTCCGCACACATCCATCGCGTGGGAGCCTACCTTTACCGATTCCAGTCCTTTCGCATCGACATGCGCCTTACAAACGTCACATTCATAAATGGTTACATGTTTTACGGCCATTGCAAGCTCTCCTCTATGTCGAGTTTATTGGTGGGGAGGGTCATTTGTCTTCCTCCTGCATGGCGGCGTCGATGGCGGAATCCATAACGTCGCCAATCATCTCTAAGCGCATGAGGTTCATCGGCAACTCTTCGGCATCTCGAATGAACCGATACCGCTCCGCATCCATACGCATCTTCTCGCACTCGGCTTGCAGGGCTTCGTAGGCGGACAGGTGGATTAGTGGCGAAGACGAAACAACGGGATGACGTTCTGACAGCGTGTTCATATACTCATCCGCGATATCCTCTCGCACAATGAATTTCAGTGTGACCGGTGCTCCCACGGCCTTGACGGCATGGCATACCACCTCCGGCTTATTGGTTTTCACATCGCACCCCCACAATGCAGTCGGAATTCAGCTCGGGCTTGCTCATGCGGCATCCTCGATCATCCCGTTGACTATGCTGTCCACCCGAGCGGCGACCCACTTGGCGAGTGCCAGCAACTCCGCGTCGTCACCAGCGCGGTACGCCTTGAGCATGTCGAACAGAATCAACTCACTATCGTCATCCTCGAGCTCATCCCAGACGTGGCTCGCATCCTCGCGCCCCGGAAGGTCGCCGGTTTTCAGGTAGCGGTCCAGCGCGACCTTGCACGCCTCCTCATGCTCACGCTCCTGGCGACTGGTGTCGTGCGGTTGGGCGTTGTCCCAGGCTTGTTGAGCTTCGCGCATGTTGTTCATTCCTCTATCCCTCCTAGCTTGTGTACGTCTTCACTATGCACAACTAACTTGTCTTACGCAATTGGGTTTAGCTATCCACTTCTCCACTCTCGATTATCTTTTCCAATGTGAACTGCACCGAGTATTTGAGCCGGTACGTCCCCTTACAGAGCAGCCGAAGCTGCTCGGTCGTCAACCCCAGGCGCTTGGCAAGCTCTACACGCGAGCCTACCGCAGCCGTCGCACGCTCTATCAGCGCTGGTGCGGCGTCGGGGTCGTGGTGCAGTGCGGCGTTAGGACTTCTCATTGCGTAGTGCCTCCCGCCATTCCTTCCACAAAACGGGGGTGATGTAAATGGTCATGCCGATGGCTAAAAACCAATAAAGGGCTGTTAGGATCATTCTCCCACCTCCACCATCAATTCCCGCTTGTAATATCCTTTCCCCTGACACAGAAAATAAACCGCCTCCAGGCACAGCAGTACGGTAATACCCATGAGCGCGGGCGGAAACGCTACCATCAGCACCAAAGTGGCGACGATATAGGCCACACCCAGCCCAGCGTTGCCCAGGTAGAAACGATGCGCGCCGATGGCTCCAAGACACAGGGCCAGCAGTACGGCGGCGGCTTTTGATTTGTACGTGTAGATTTTGCGGGTCATTGGGATCATTCCTCGTGGTCTGTGTGTATGCCGTGGTCGAGCGCTCGTTGCAGCCGCTCCAAGAGAGCCGCCAGGGCATAGCGCTCCGGGTCGTGGTGGATGGGGTACTTCATGGCGCGGCCTCCTTGAGTTTGCGCAGCAGCTCCAGGGCTTCCACCGGCTGCGGGTAGTCCGTCATGCTGCCCAGCGCCTCTACGTCCACCTCAGCAGCAGCAGCGAGGAACTTGATCCCGAGCAACCGGCGCTCGTCCTCGTCCGTGGCGGTGCGGGCCTCGTGTAGCAGCTTCTCGGCTCGGTTCATGGCGTCGAGTGCTGCCTGGGCGCGGTCGCGCTCGGTGGTCATGGCGTGGTCTGTCATATCGCCTCCCACGGCCACTCCCGCGTGGCGTCGATGTAGTCCATCGCTGTCTTCACGTCGCACCAGTCGCCGCAGAAATACCTCCCTACGCTGCCGGCATTCAGCTGCTCGCAGCGGCGTAGGGCGGCCCCCAGCGTGCGGTGCGTACCGCGCAGCCGCACCCGATTCACGGCATCACAGATGTAGTAGCGTCTTTCGCTCATTCCTCACCCTCCTCCAGATGCTCCAAACAGCGCAGCTTGGCGATACGCTCATGCAACTCGGCGACCCTCTCCCGCGCCTCTTGCATGATCCGCTCGGCCTCTTCGTCAAGCTTGTCGATGGCCTGCGCGGTCACGTCGACGTCGGGAATGGGCACATCAACGTCGTGTGTGCCGATGAGGACGAACTCCCCCCTGTAATGTTCCATGTCGGTCATGTCGAATGGACGAATCTCGATCTCGTCCTCCCACACGTACTGGGCGGGCACGATGCGCTTGTGGATGTATAGTGTGGTTTTGACTGTGGTCATGGTGTCTCTCCTAATAAAAACCCCCTCTTAGGAGGGGGTGTTGGCCGGTAATTCTCAGCCACCGGCGGGGCTATGGGCCGCACTGCGCAGCGGATCGCGTAACAAATGATGCAGTGGCAGGTGCTGATCTCCTGCACAGTCCGAGTTACCGGACTACCGAGCTGGGCAGCGTATCAGCCTACGCATTCACTGCATCGGCGGAATGCTCTGGTGCGAGAGTGAGGTCATGCTCTTTTAGCCGAAGCTCCTGCATACCCTCCCAAAGCACTCCCCGATGGCCAGCAGAGCCGCTGCTGGCGCCGGTGTTACCCGCGAGAAACCGCCTTAGCGATGTCCCTCATGATCTTTTGCCGCGCCTTCTCGGCAACGCTTGCGGGTATATAGCTAGCGATATACAAGCCCGTTACTGCATCGCAATGGCGTTGCAATCGCTCCGCATCCTTGCTGTCAATCACGCCGCCTTGTTTCTCGATCTGTTCTTTCAGCGGAGGCGATATAGCCCCCATCGCTATCTGAAGCCGCTGCTGTTCGCTCATACCCACCTCCTGTTGTCATCCAGCAGCGCCCTCAACGAAGACGCTGCGGGATGTGCCGATACTTCGACAGCCTCGGCAGGGCGTACTCCTAGCGGCCCGTTGCGCCTTCTATATCTACGCTGGGGGATGGCTAGGCTTTGCGTTGTTAAAGAGCGTCTTGCTATGAACACACTTTATCAGCGCAACTTACTTACCTCTAATTTGATATTTTCATAGGTTTCTACAAAGCAATTAACTTTGTCTATGGCGTCGAGCCAGCATATCTAAGAAAAATCTGCCTTCCATTCGTCGCACAGGTCGCCGCGCATCGGTAGCCCCTTGCTGCACTCGCCTAGCAGGCTGCAATTCTGGCATGTGGTGCATGCCCGCTTAGGGCCTTTCTGTACCAGCCTGGCGTAGCGTTTTCGGGTATCGCTGTCACCGCTTGCCATGCGCTGGGAATCAATGCGTAGGCGGCTGTTAGCCGCCTTGCGGCCTGCATTGTCCTTGCGGTGCTCCTTATGCTCATTCATCGCCGCATGTCGCCAGGTTGCAAGATAGGCGCGCAACAGCGCGGGAATGACGTTGTCGGGCGCGTGGTGTATCAGGCTCCTGACAAACTGCCAGTCGTCAGGGCGGTCTATCGCGCGACGGTACTTGTCAACTTCCGCCATGGTCTCCACCTTCTTTGGTTCGCTGCCACTCTTCTACCGCCTCCATCGCCGCTTGCCAGCCTAACGCCACACACGCAAACGCGCCTTCCGCCTTCGCTGCCCTGAGATAGTCAAGCTGCCCATCCTGCCACTTACTCTTAGTGTGGTCCTGGCGCTTAATCTCGCAGCAGAATGACGGGCTGCCGGGTATCTGCACATCGCTAGCGCCAGGAGCTAGGCCCATCGCCTTGTCGCGGTCAAGCTGGTTGAACTGCCGACCTTTGCGCTTTCCCTCGTTTTTCGGGTGTAGCGCCAGGATGCCAAGCGTATCTGGGTACAGCCTGCGCAGCTCGCCAAAAAAGGTGATCTGCTCTATCGCCTCCTGTGGGCAGTCGCCACGGTATGAGGTGTCGCCGAAAACGGGAATATCAGGCGGGAGCTTCATTTTTGTGGCCTCCAAACTGGTACGCCATGAGACTCTAGCTTTGCAACCATGTCTCTTGTTCCATCTCCTCCAGGCATGGCGATGGCGGCTTCCGGCTGCCCATGTTTTAGCATTGCGTCATTCCGTATAGGCCCAGCTTTGCGCCCCAATGCCTTCCACGGTGCCGGAAATCGCATAGAAAGAACGCCATTTTTTGCGCCCACTGGAAAGCGTGGCGATCCGCGCCGCTTGCATCGCCGTCTATCACCAAGGTAATGCCATGCTTTTTGTGGACTTTGTCTAGCGCTGCCCATGTCGCCGCTTGGTCGCTGTAGTCACGACCGCCGCACACTAGGATCTTCATCTGGCTTATCTCCATACTGGTAAACTTCATAGAACCCACTGCTGGGATTCTTGCGATAGGTGACGCTGGAAGGCATCTGAGTCAGGCCGAACGTCGCATCCTGTAGCTGTAGCCATGCGGCAAGGGGCCTGCCCCCCTTGACATAGGGATGGAACCATACCGTGAAGGAGCGGTATTCGGTGGTGAACGTCACCACAACGCACTCATTTCCCTTGCGGCTGACGGTCGTCTTGTAGCCCCATTCGATAACCCTGTCCGTCTGGATGCGAGTCGGGTCGCGCTTCATCGCCTTGAACTCGATGCGAAGGCGTTCGTTCGGATCAACTAGCTCCCCTTTGCAGTCTCCGCACCGCCGGGCCGCTATATCATTCTCGCCGCTGCAATGCGGGCACTCCTTGAAGGTCCAGCGGTGGTCGCACTGAACGTAGGACGGCCCCTGCTTCATCATCCCAAGGCATCGGCGCCCATAGTGGGCCGGCATTGGGCCATGCTCCGTCTCTACGCGGTTCCCTGCCAGGTCAACGAAATATCCCCACTGGTCAATATCGAATCCTTCATCGTTGCGCCTGGCGGTAAACTCGTTAACCGCTTTGCAGATAGGGCACTCCGCTTCAAGTGACTCCGCCTCGCCTGCCTTGTAGGCTGCCTTGATGTCCGGGTTGAAAATGTCGCCATCGGGGCAATGCCGGTCCAGGTTCTCGGCATAGTCCAAAACGAGGCAATCGGCTTTTCCATCGTCAATGCGCAGCCCCCGGCCTATGATCTGCTGCAATAGTGCCACTGACTCAGTAGCGCGCAGCAGCGCGATAACGTCCACGTGGGGCGCGTCAAAGCCGGTAGTCAGGACATCGACGTTGACAAGGTACTTGATCTCCTTAGCCTTGAACTTTGTGATGATGCGGTGGCGCTCTTCCTTCCCCGTCTTTCCGGTGACGATGGCGGAAAGCCTTGGCGGCAAGCTGGCCATGACCTCTTCGGCATGATGAATTGACGCGGCGAAGATCATCACGCCTTCACGCTCTTTCGCCTTGGCGACCACATCGGCCACGATATAAGCCGTTTTCCTACCCTGGCCATGGTAGGCGCGGTCAATGTCCGCCTTGTCAAACTTTCCTCGGCTGTTGACTTCCATGTGGAGCGTTTCGTAATGGTCGCTTCCGATTTCGCCAATCTTGGGCGGTGTCAGGTAGCCTTGTTCAATCAGGTAGTGCTCGCTGATGGTGTAGACCCTGGAAGTGAAGTACGGGTCACGGCTGGCGCTCTCGGGAACGGGCTTGCCGTCCTCGTCCATTGCATAGATATAGCCCTCGCCCAGCCTGTATGGGGTAGCGGATAAGCCTATCACGCGCAGGTTGGGGTTCTGCTCTCGCAGCCGGCTGATGATCGCCTTTACCTGATTGGTGATGCGGTGCGCCTCGTCAATAATCACTGCGCAAAAATCGGAGCCAAATCTGCGCACCTTATTCTTTATAGTCCCTGGGGTGCCGAACACGACCGGATGCCGGAGGCTGATCTCTCCAGCGCTGGCGCTCATGATAGAGCATGGTCCTGCCATGGTGCGGTATTTCTCGGCATCCTGTACTACCAGCTCGGCAGTTGGGGCTGTCACCAGCACACGCTTACCGCCGCTAATATCATGCAGCACGCGGGCAATCTCCGCGATGATAAGCGACTTGCCAGCGCCGGTAGGCGCGTGGATCACGCACGGGTCAATGGTTCGGCGAACCCATGACAAGGCCGCGTCGGCGGCCTGCTGTTGGTATGGGCGGAGTTTCATTGTTAGGTTAGCCTCCACGACACTGACGGCTTCCCCCTGAACGGCTCAAGGTCAACATCGGGGAAATACTTCTTCACCACCTTGGCATACGCCACGCTGCCCTGGCGCTCGACACGGGTCAGCTTGTGCCCGCAAATGATGGCGTTGCGCTCGCCGGCCATCTTGACCAACTCCTCCATGATGGCCTTCTTGCGCGCTTGGGCTTGCTCGATGGCTTCGGTAAGCTCTTCATGCTCCTGAATAAGCCGGTCAGCTTTCAGGGTATCGATTTCTACTCGTTTCGGCTCAAGATGGTCTGGGTTATCCAGCTCTTCTAGGTATCGCTTGTGAAAGTCATGCAGCAACGGGAGCGCCCAAGATAGCCATGCCTCGTCGCGGTAAATGGTTTCTAGTTGCGAACCATGCGGTGCCCACTGGTAGAAGTGGCACCACCCCCGCCCGGTGCATGCCATCTCGATTTGCATCTGGGCGTAGTAGTGCGGCTGTTGTTCGGCGGTTTTGAACTGAGGAGGATTTTTGTCACGCTGTCCGAACGGGCACTTAATCTCGATAACTCCATCGTCACCCACAAGCCCATCAGGGCTGGCGCCAAGCCAATCTAGCCCCTCATGCACATGGAACCCAGTTTCTTGAACAGCGCGCCCGGTCTCCATGGTGTATTCGGCTTGGGCGCCGTCCTCGTTGAAGCTTCCCCATTCTGTGGCCCTGTTGCCGACAAACTCGGGTTCGGCGCCATGGTATTCCCGCACCATCTGGCGCAGCACATCATCGGCGTCTTTGTATGGATTTATGCCCAAAATGGCGCCCACATTGGAGCCGGTGACTTTTCCTATTCGCTTGGCGTGCCATGCTTTGGTTCGTTGCTTTTCCATTTAAAACGCTCCGCATTGGGAAGGAAGGGCGCCCGTAGGCGCCCGGTGTTTCTATGTCAGAACGGAATATGGCTATCCAGGTCGTCCTCTTCTGACGGCTGCTGAACTTGCGGCGCCGGCTCTTTGGCGCCCGCTTCTTCCGCCTTCTTCGCACCTGCATTGCGGGGCGAAACAGCGGCAATCCAGTTGCCAGACTTCTTCTCGCCCTGAATTTCCATCTCCCAGACTTTCAGCTTAAGCACCATCGGCTTGTTGGTGATGCTGCGTGCCATGCTGTCGTCAGTCGGCGCCTCGCCAGTTGCCAGCAGCTTTCCGCCTGCGTTGTGGTCAATGGCGGCCAGCATCTTTTTCGCCTTGACGCCTTGCGCCTTTCGCTTCTCTGCATCGGATTGGTTAGGGTTGTTGCCCAGTACCCACAGCTTTTGAAAAACCTTGCGGTTCTTGTATTCGTTCGGCGCCATGATCGACCAGCGCAGCGAGATATAGTCATCGCCCTCTTGGAAGGCGTCCCACTTCGCCTCATCAATCAACGCCAGAACCTGGGTTCCGTCAGGAATCGGCTTGATGTCGCCGCCTTCCTGCTCATAGCTGCCCTGGTTCTGTTGCAGATCTTCGCCGCCTACGTCCCAAAAACTCATGGTGTTTACCTCTTATGTTGATATAGCGCCCGACTGAGCGCCTTTGTCGGTTTACTTGCTGGTGTATTGTGCGTCGGCTACCGCTTGGCTAGCTTCGGGCGCCCTGGAATCCGCCGCCTTTGCAACAGTCTGCTTCTTGGAAAGCGTCGGAATAAACTCGACCAGCGGGTTAGTGCCCTCGGGCACAATCAAGTCGGAGTCGATGCCATAGCGATTCTTGCTGACGTTGGCGGCTGTGGTGTACGTGACCAGAACGCGAGTACCATCGCTAATGGCTTTTTTACGCTCGCCTTCGCCCATGGTGTGGGTTTCCAGTTTCAGGTAACCCACAAGGTCTACATCGTCGACGTAAGGCGGGATGCTGTGCTTACCGAGGCGGAGATCGTAGCGGGTGTAGGGGTCTTGGTCAGGAAGCTCGACCGTGGTGGTATCCGCGTGGGCGATGAAAACCACATGGATTCCCTTAGCGTTTAGCAGGCCAGCCGCCTTTCGGATGCGCTGATGCATAGCGCCAACTGCCCGCATGCCGGCGCCGTATCCGCCCAGCGCCTGGTTGATGCTCTTCGGCTGCTTGGGGTCAGTGTCCACGACGTACTGGGTGAACATGCGTTCCAGCGCCGTGACAGAGTCAATCACTACCGTCTGGTAATCGTGGTCCTCCTGAATCAGCGCGGTAAGCTGATCCCAAAGCTGCTCAACCTTGGCAATCACTGGCAAGGCGTCGGGACGCTCGCTGGCAGGAATGGATTGCATCCCGTCTTCAGCGCGAACGAAAATCGGATTAGGGAAGGTAGCTGCAAGGCGGGTTTTACCTACGCCGGCATCTCCGGTGATCGTGCCGATAACGGCGCGGTCTTGTGGTTTGCTGGCTTGCGTGAGGATGCTCATTGGCTTCACCTCATTGGGTTGGTTGGAAGCGCCTTTCGTGTCGGCGCATTGGCAATACTAGACCAGTGATATTCTATTGTCAAACGTCAGCGAGCAAAAAACTTTGTTGTGGGCCTGCCGCGATCGGGACGATGCTCTTCCTTGCGCAGATGTCCGGCTGCCACCAGGCGCTCGACGGCCTCGTCTACGTCCTCTTTGCGGTAGGAACGGCACTTATTGCGGATGCGCCCCAGCGTCTCGCCGTGCTCTTTCGTTACCGTGCTAAGTATTTTGCCGACCAGGGCGCCTTGCTTGTCCAGTTCGTCATTCGATTGCGCCAGCTTCATTTTCTCTTCCACATCGCGCATGACTAGCGCATAGGCCCATTTAACATGCTCAACGGTGCGCAGCCCCTCAGGGATGGCCAGAACCATGCTTGTCTTGGCCACCTGCTCATACCCGCGCCTGGGGATGGGCGTGAGGTTGGAATGTTCCTTGACACGTTCGGCCATCTGCCAGAATGCCGACTCCACTTCATCAAGCATGGCCTCGGCGTCTTTGCGTGTGGGTATTTCGGCTTTTGGGCCTATTTGCTCCACCCTGTCCGGAGTCTCGCTGTACCCTGGTGAATACAGGTTCTGCAAGGCGCCAGCTAGGTCGTCCGGCACTGGCTCTCGCCGGTACTCATGGCGCGGCTTGGCCTTTGGGTTATCCTCCAGCTCTCGGAAGATCAGTGAGCGGCCCATAAAGCCGTTGGCCGCCATGTCTGCATCCATCAAGGCGTCAAAGCGCTCAGGCGTGGTAAGGCCAAAAATGCTCAGGTAGGGCGCTTCCAAACCATGGTCGATCCCGTCAATCTGGCGCACCAGGTTGGCGTGGCGAATCTCCTGTTTCTCGGTAGCGGTGCCGCCATCCATTGCCTTTGCCAGCCCGGCAAGCTCTGCCCGTAGCGCCTTCTCGATTTCTTCCTTGAGGTCACCAGTGATCAGTGCATGGCTGTTTGCCTTGCTGTACAGCGACAGAAGTGCGCCAATCATTCCTTCGAGGTACGGCGCCACCCCGCCGCGCTTGCGCGCCGACATCACCTTGGAAAGCGTCTCCCCCAGCTCGTCAATGGCGTAGATGGCTGCCTGATGGCGCACAAGGTTTCGGTAGATTTCCTGCTCCGACTTCAGCCCACCATGGACGGCGGCGGACACGCCAGCCGCCCTTAGCAGCTCTTGATAACTCTTGAGAATGCTCTCCTTACCAGTGGCAGACCCTGACACGCCAAACAGGAACAGGTTGGGGGTGATGCCGTCCAGGGGGTCCACATAGCGCATGCCTGCCACACTGGAAACGGTAGATAGCGCCGCCGCTACTGCCAGGTGTTCACGCGGGTGCCGGTTCCGCTTATTGATCCAGGCGGCGAGCTTGCCGACAAACCCCGGCGGCCTTAGCAGGTCAACGCCATCGGCGTCCAAAGGTGGAGATTCTTCCGGCGGCGCGTCCTGCCAGTGGATCTCAGATGTAAACTCGACTGGCGCTACCCAGCCTTCTTCTTCGGCGTAGTGGGCCAGCGTGCCGAACGTCACCGGGTTAGCGCTCTTGCCGAAGCTGTGCCACTTCTTCGGCATGTCCTTGCCGTTGTGCTTGTCGCCTTTCGCTGACCAGGCTTCCCACAGGTCATAGCCCTCTTGCGCACCACTGGTGACAAGGTGCAGGGCCATGCCGATGCGAATCCACTTCTCGTAATCGGTGTCTGGCGTATTAGGGATGGCGTCCAGCATGTCGGCAAGGTCTGCAAGCGACACGTCCACCATGTTGCCGTTGACGCTGGCGCGATGCCTGTCTGGCTTGCGCAGCATCTCCACTAGCCGGGAAGGTGCTTTGTCGATCTCGCTTGGCTCACCGTGGAGCACGTCATAGGTGTTGCCGCTGGCGTGCAGGCTGCCCGGCCCCACCACAAAGCCGCTGCTTTTGAAGTCGATGCCGGGATACTGGGGTAAATGCTGCACAAGGGCAGCATCCTCGGGCAGCTTGAAGTACAGGTGCCGACTTGATCCGCCGCTCCCTGTGCGAACCACGAGGCCAGCGCTGGCAATCTCAGGTACGTCCTCGCCCAGCTTGGCGTATGATTCGGCACCGCCGTTGCGCTCGTCCACGTCGATAACCAGCAAGCCGGACACCACAACACCATAGCCGGTGTCGAATTGCCCGCTTTCCTCCATTGCGGCAATTTGGTCTTCGCTCCATTCTGGCGAGTGCTGCCAGTTGCTGGCGCGAGGGTGTTTCCCCGCCGCGTGGCATTCATCATCGCCACATGTGCAGGCGCCGCCCTCGATTGGCCATAGCGGGAAGATGCGGATATCCGCCTCGATGAAGTCGTTGTAGATCATCATTCATCATCGCCCTTGGGGATGGGGCTTAGCGTGGCGTCCTTCTCTTTGAAGTAGCTCGACAGCGCAGCCATGACGCGAAGGGTGGGGTTCGACTGCCGGCCATCGCGGATATAACGCACGGTGTTGTAATGCAGGCCGGTGGCCTCGCTTACATCAGTGATGGTTTCGCCTCGCAGGCGTCGGCGGATGTCTTCCAGGGAGAGCATGGTGGTTCCTCGGCTCAAAAGGTGTCCAGGTGTGGGCATAGGTCGCGCATTGGCATAGACAATACAATAGCAGCAGGCGGAACGGTTGGCTAGCGGCTGGCGCGTGCTGGCAACGGCAGGGTGGCGTTTGACTTCTTAGCAAAACAGGCCTATTCTGGAAAAACTCTAAGCGGGACAGCACCTTACGTTGATTTATTGGATTAAATAGCGACTTCTTAGCAGCTCGATCACTAAGCTATAACCCGCATTCCAGAGCCTTTCGTTCGACTTCTTAGTTTTTTAGCAGCACCCCATAGATACCCTACCAGAGATGGTGGGGCGTTTTTGCGTGTCTATACTATCTCTGCTATCTAACTATTAATTACTTCTATATATATATTTATATAATAAAATCAAACCCTTACGTTGAGAATGATTATAATTCGCATCCCTAAGAAGTCGCTAAGAAATGCGAAGAAGTCGGTTGGGGGCGGCGGGCTTGACGGCGTGACATTACATTGTCTATGATGACCATATACCTAACGCA
>CAZEAV010000019.1:8444-13401 GCA_964510215.1 uncultured Iamiaceae bacterium | reverse complement strand
GCAGTGATGTGTATCTGGCCGAGGAAATGTTCCTGTGCGGGTCGGCGGCCGAGGCCGCCGCGGCCAACTCGGTGGACAACCGGGCCATCCCGTGCCCCGGCGAGATGACCCTGGCGATCGCACAGGAGTATTCCGCTGCTGCCGCAGGCAAGGTCGACGCCTATGCGCACTGGGTCGACCATGTCCGATGAGCCTGCGGGCCTTCCCGGCGCCGTCGACATCTTCGACACGACCCTGCGCGACGGATCCCAGTTCGAGGGCATCTCGCTGTCGGTGGACGACAAGCTGCGCGTGGCCGAACAGCTCGAGTGGCTCGGCGTGCGTTGGATCGAGGGTGGCTACCCGCAGGCCAATCCCAAGGACGCCGAGTTCTTCCGCCGTGCCCCCGACGAGCTGAAGCTGGACACCGCGGAGTTGGTCGCGTTCGGCTCCACCCGACGTCCCCGGGGCAAGGTCGACACCGACGAGACCCTCGCCGCACTCCTGGGTGCGGGCACCGGCACGGTGTGCATCGTGGGCAAATCCTCGGAGTTCCACGTCACCGAGGCGCTGCGAACCGACCTGGACGAAGGGGTGGCGATGGTCGCCGACTCGGTGCGGTTCCTCAAGAACGAAGGCCTCCGGGTGTTCTTCGACGCGGAGCATTTCTTCGACGGTATGCGCCAGAACGCCGAGTTCACCCTGCGGGTACTGGAAGCCGCGGCCATCGCGGGTGCCGACTGCCTGGTGCTGTGTGACACCAACGGCGGTTCGCTGCCCCACCAGGTGCAACAGGCCACGGGCGAGGTGGTGGCGGCGTTCGGTTCCGACGTCCAGATCGGCATCCACACCCAGAACGACACCGGCAACGCCGTGGCCAACTCGGTGGCTGCGGTGCTGGCGGGGGCCACCCAGGTTCAGGGCACCGTGAACGGCTACGGCGAACGCACCGGCAATGCGAACCTGATGACGGTCGTCCCGAACCTGGAGCTCAAGTTGGGGGTGCAGTGTGTGCCCGAGGGCCACCTGGAACGGCTCACGTCGGTGTCGCGCCACGTGGCCGAGCTGGTGAACCTGCCGCCGCACCCCGCCGACCCCTACGTGGGAGCCTCGGCGTTCGCGCACAAAGGCGGACTGCACACCTCCGCGCTCGGCCGCGTCGGCGGGGCGTCCTATGAGCACGTCGAGCCGGCGGTGGTCGGCAACACGACGCGGGTGCTGATCTCGGATTTGGGCGGCAAGGCCGGGATGGCGATGAAAGCCGAGCAGCTCGGCGTGCACCTGGACTCCCGGGCGGCCGGCGCCCTGAACGAGGAACTGAAACGGCGGGAAGCCGCGGGGTTCGTCTACGAAGCCGCGGACGCCTCGCTGGAACTGCTGATGCGGAACGCCACCGGCTGGCGTCAGCCCTATTTCCGGACCGAGGGTTACCGCGTCACGACCTACCATCGCCTGCCCTCCGCGGCCGGGGTCGACCCGGGCACGAGCGACCAGGACGTGTCGGTGGAGTGCGAGGCGACCGTGAAGATCTGGATTTCCGACGAGCGATTCTCGTCGGTGGGGGAAGGGAACGGGCCGGTCAACGCGTTGGACAACGCGTTGCGCAGTGCCATTCGCAACCACTACCCGGTGGTGGACGAATTGCTGCTCATCGACTTCAAGGTGCGGGTGCTGGACTCTTCCTCGGGCACCGGCGCGGTGACCCGGGTGCTGATCGATTCCACCGACGGGATGCGGAACTGGTCCACGATCGGCGTGTCGGAGAACGTGATCGAAGCCTCGTGGCAGGCGCTGGCCGACGCGTTCGTCTGGCTGTTGGTCCACACGAGCTGACCCGCCGCCCTCGGCGAGTCGGTGATCGCCCGAGGTGGCGGCGAGCCCGCCGAGCTTGTCGACGGACCGGGTCGATCGGGCAAAATCGCGTGATGAGCCGAATCGACGTGGGCACGATGGATGCCGTCAGGCTGTCCGGCCTCACCCGTTCCTTCGGCGCGGTGCGCGCGGTGGACGGCATCGACCTGGTCATCCCACGCGGGCAGACCATGGCGTTGCTGGGTCCGAACGGGGCCGGAAAATCGACCACCATCGACCTGCTGTTGGGCCTTTCGACGCCGGATTCAGGGCAGGTGAGCATCTTCGGTGAGCATCCTGCGGACGCCGTGGTCGCCGGCCGCCTCGGGGTGATGTTGCAGGTCGGCCAGGTGATCAGGGACTTGAGTGTCCGCGAACTGCTCACCATGATGGCATCGCTGTTCCCCTCGCCGTTGGCCGTGCCCGACGTGCTGGAGTTGGCCGGTCTCGAGTCGATCGCGGATCGGCGTACGAACAAGCTGTCAGGTGGGGAAACCCAGAAGGTGCGTTTCGCGCTCGCCCTGGTGTCGGATCCCGAGCTCCTGGTGTTGGACGAGCCGACCGTGGCGATGGACATCGAGGCCCGACAGGCGTTCTGGGCCACCATGCGCACGTTCACCGGGCGTGGCCGCACGGTGGTGTTCGCCACGCACTACCTGGAGGAGGCCGACGCGTACGCCGACCGCATCGTACTGTTGGCCCGGGGCAAGGTGGTGGCCGACGGGCCCACCGGTGAAGTCAAGGCCCTGGTGTCCTCGCGCACTCTTCGGACGACCCTGCAGGGCGCGGACCAGGCCGAATTGTCGACGCTGCCAGGCGTGCACCAGGTCGAAGTGCGGGGCGCGTCGGTGACCATGCACTGCAGCGACTCCGACGCGGCGTTGCGTGCCCTGGTCGCGCGCTACGGGGAGGCGCACGACATCGAGGTGAGCGGCGCGGGGTTGTCCGAGGCGTTCCTTTCGCTCACCCGGGACGACGCTCAGGATCGCACCTCGGGCGAGCCTGCGGGGGTGGTCCGATGAACGTCAGAACCTACGTGCACTATGAGATCGTCCGCCTGTTCCGCAACTACTACTTCTTCGTCTTCTCGCTGATCTTCCCGCTGCTGTTGTTCTACATCATCGCCGGATCCAACAAGGACGCGCACATCTCGGGTATTCCCTTCCCCGTGTACTACCTCGCGGGCATGGTCGCCTGGGGCACGATGGCGGCGGTGATCTCGGGCGGCGCGCGCATCGCGGCGGAGCGCTCGGTGGGGTGGAACCGGCAGTTGCGCCTGACGCCGTTGCGGCCGAGCCACTACCTGGCCACCAAGGTGCTGACCGGATACGTCATGGCCGCCATGAGCATCGTGTTGCTGTACCTGGCCGGCCTGTCACTGGGCGTGCGGTTGGACATCGGGGGCTGGCTGGGCATGACCGGACTGGTCCTGATCGGCCTGGTGCCGTTCGCGGCGTTCGGCATCCTGATCGGGCACCTCGCTTCGGTGGAGACGATGGGCCCGCTCATGGGGGGCACGATCTCGCTGTTCGCGCTGCTGGGCGGCTCGTGGTTCCCCTTCGGCCAGGGATCCTGGGTCCAAGACGTGTTGCAGCTCATTCCCTCCTACTGGATCACCCAGGCCTCCCAGATCGGCGTGCACGGGGGGAGCTGGCCCGCCGAAGCGTGGATCGTCGTCGCGGTGTGGACGATCGTGCTGGCCTATCTCGCCCGCTGGGCGTATGTGCGCGACACCGCCCGCGTCTGAACCGATGCGCATGTGGTGAGCGGCAGGTGGATCATCTCGCTCGGCACCGAGCCGGCCAGGTAGGCTCGGGCACTGCCATGGCTGCTCCGTCCTACGTTCCTGCCGACCCTCGACTCGACCCCCGCGATTACGACTCTGCGCCCTGGCGCAGCGGAGACTGGCGGGCCGCTCGACCCGGTGAGATCGTGGGCCGAGCGATGCCCCAGGGTGGGCTGTACGGCAACCACGGACCGGACATCGGCTACGCCTACAAGCTGGCCCGCCTGGTGCGGGAAAAGCTGAAGACGGTCTCGGGCGAGTCACTCGAGGACGCCGAGGCCGGAGTGATCTCGGTTGCGATGCGCCGCGCGGCGCTTTTCGGCAGGGCCCCGGTCGTGGCCGACCTGGACGTGGCGGCCACGATCTGGGGCTTCTACGACGATCAGCCGGCGAGCGGCCTGCGCGTGTTGCGGGCCGAGATGTTCGAAGGTGCCCGGAACCCGATCCATGGGTACGACCTCCGACGTGAGATCGCCAATGTCGTGTCCGAGCACGCGCTGATGATGACCCCGGCCGCGGCGACCACGGCGCACGCCCAGGACTGGGCCGGCCTTTTCATCGACCGCTGAGGACGCGAGGTCACCGTCCCCGGGCGCGGTGCGCCCGAGGGGAGCCATTCCCGGTCTTCGGAGTCCGACGGGGCGTGTCGGTGTCTTGCCCGTTTGCTCGGCCGCTAGATCGCTTCGTCCTTGGCGGCTTGACCGCGCCGCCCGACTCGCTCACGCACCCGACTCCCGCGGGAGTCGGCGAACGCCCCGCCGTCTTCGACGTGCCCGCGGACGCGTGCACTACCGATAGCCATCGGCGCGTCCGCGGGCGCGTCGCGTCGAATCCCATCGAGGTGACGTGATATCCCTTCGCACTAGGTGTCCGGCGTCACCACCCTGGCTCCCTGGCAGCCAGGGTTACTCGAAGGTGTGACATTTTCGCAGCAACCGGCGAGACCGTCACCCGTTCCGGGTCCACGACTGCCCACGTTGCAGCGACAATCGGGGATCAGTCGAGGAATTGTCGCTCCAACGTGGGCGGATCGACTCCGACGCCCGGCTCGCTCACGCAGTCGTCGACGCGCCCGCGGACGCGTACGACTTCCGCGGGAGCCCG
Source organism: uncultured Iamiaceae bacterium (assembly GCA_964510215.1). GTDB lineage: Bacteria > Actinomycetota > Acidimicrobiia > Acidimicrobiales > Iamiaceae > JAFDWI01. The sequence continues at coordinate 8,681 of CAZEAV010000019.1, read as the reverse complement.
CCGCCGACCCGCAGTCGTCGACGCGCCCGCGGGCGCGTGCCCACGACGATCCGTCGGCGCGCCCGGCCTTCCCAGGGTCTGGCGCGAACGCCCACCCAAATCCGAAGACCCGCCATTCCCGGTAGGTGCCGTGCGGGTGGTGGACAGCGGTCGAAATCCGCGCTAAAACGTCATCCTGTCGCGGCGAGATGCGCTGCGATGAACGGGCACAAGACTGGGGAAGTCCATTGAGCAGAA
>CAZEAV010000019.1:0-8434 GCA_964510215.1 uncultured Iamiaceae bacterium | reverse complement strand
GACAAGGGTTCGTCGTGGTCGTCGGATGGGTGTGGTGGCGTTGGCAGCGGCGGTGGCGCTGGTTGCTGCTGCCTGCAACCCGGGGTGGGCCTGGATGGTGGCCGGCACGGGAGCGAGTGGCAACACCGGTGATGCAGGGCCGGCCGACCATGCCACGTTCGAGCAGCCGGGGTCTGTGGTTGCCGCACCGGATGGTTCCTATTACGTGGTCGACGGCGCTGCATGCGTGATCCGTCACATCAGCGCCGACAAGCAGATCGATCGTGTGGCGGGCAACGGTACGTGTGGCGATGCCGGCGACGGTGGCCCGGCGACCCAGGCCGAGATCAACCCCAACCCCGGCGACTACGGGATCTCCGAAGGGGCATTGGCCCTCGGCCCCGATGGCACGCTCTACCTTGTCGACACAGGAAACGACCGGATCCGGTCGATTGCACCCGATGGGACGATTTCCACCTATTCGGACGCTGGTGACTGTGCCTTCGGAATGTATGGCGGCATCGCAGTTCTGCCGACGGGCGTCTTCTTCGGCTGCGGGCCGGACGGCATTTTCATGGTGTCGAATGGCCATGGTGTGAGCGCAACGGGCACCCTCGCGGCGTGCATCTATGGGTTCATCCCGGACTCGCTCGCCACCGACACATCGGGTAATCTGTATGTGGTCGATGATCGTTCTCAGTCGGTGGTCAAGGTGGGCGCCGACGGAAGATGTAAGACCCTACTCGCGAGCGGTACTTCATACGGGGTGCGGTCGGTTTCGGCCGCGCCCGATGGCACGATCTACGTGAGCGAGATGAACGGTAATGCGCTGGATGCCGGGGGGTACATCGTCCGCGTCGATCCCGATGGTACGGTGACGACCATTGCCGGTACGGGGAACCCGGATCCGGGCACTGCGGGACAGTCCGGTCACGCCACGACGCTGGACCTGTCGCCGTTCGCGATCGCCGTCACGCCGCATCGCGGGCTGCTGGTCACCTCGGGACATGGCGTCTACCGGATCGACCAGCCGGCGACCGCTCCCGGTCCGTCCTCGACCACGACCACCTCGACCACCACGACCCCGCCTCCGACGTGACGTGGGCGTCGGCCGCCTGTGGTTGGTCGACGGCGTCGCCCCTCGCCGCTGAGGCGGCGGTGGTGCAGCGGTTCGTGTGCGCGGCGCGGGTACCCTTCATCGGGTGACCGATCCGTCCGTCCGCGTCCGCTTCGCCCCTTCCCCTACCGGGTTTCTCCACGTCGGTGGCGCCCGGACCGTGCTGTTCAACTGGCTGTGGGCCCGCCACAACCACGGCGAGTTCCTGCTCCGGATCGAAGACACCGACACCGAACGCAACCGCCCCGAGCTGACCGACGCCATCTTCTCGGCGATGGAGTGGTTGGGTCTGGGCTGGGACGGTGAGGTCGTCCGCCAGTCCGACCGGTTCGACCGCTACGCCGCGGCCGCGGGCAGACTCGTCGACTCCGGCATGGCCTACTACTGCGACTGCACGCCCGACGCGGCGGCAGCGCGCGCGAAGGACCGTGGTGGCCCGCCGGGCTATGACGGGTACTGCCGTGCGCGCGACCTCGAGGCCGGGCCGGGCCGGGCCCTGCGGTTCCGGGCGCCCGATGCGGGGACCACCGAATTCGACGACGAGATCCGCGGCCACGTGTCGGTGCGCAACGCCACCATCGAGGATTTCGTGCTGTTGCGGTCGAATGGAACGCCGACCTTCCTGCTCGCCAACGTCACCGACGACGCCGACATGGCCATCACCCATGTGATCCGTGGCGAGGAGCACGTCAATGGCACCCCCAAGTACCTCCTGCTCGGCGAGGCGCTCGGACTCGACTACCACCCGGTGTTCGCGCACCTGCCCCTGCTGGTGGACGCCAAGCGGCGCAAGTTGTCCAAGCGCCGCGACGACGTCGCCGTCGGCGACTTCCGCGCGCAGGGGTTTCTGCCCGAAGCGATGGTCAACTATCTGGCGCTGCTCGGTTGGGGTCCACCCGACGGGGTCGAGGTGCGCCCGGTGGACGAGATCATCGCCGCATTCGAGCTGGCCGATGTCAACGCTTCGCCGGCGTTCTTCGACGTGGCCAAGCTGACCCACATCAACGGCGAGTATCTCAGGGCCCTGGACGTCGCCGAGTTCTGCACCCGGGCCGAGCCGTTCCTGAGCGGCGACGCCGCGGAGCGTGACGCCCTCGTGGCCATCGCGCCGCTGGTGCAGGAACGGGTGAAGACGCTCGCGGAGGTGCCCGGGATGATCGACTTTCTGTGGCGGGAGCCCGAGATCGACGAGGCGGCCTGGGACAAACACGTCGTACGGGGCGCGGCCGGCCGCGACATGCTGGTGGCCACGCGGGAGCGGCTCGGCTCGTTGGCCGACGGTGCCTGGGAGGCCGCGGCCATCCAGGAAGCGGTCGTGGCCTCCACGATCGCGCTCGGATTCGTGAACGACGAAGGTCGGCCGAGACTGGCCAAGACCCAGGGGCCGGTGCGCGTGGCGATCACCGGCCGGGCGGTCGGACCACCGTTGTGGGAGTCACTCGAGCACCTGGGGAGAGACCGGACGTTGGCGCGCCTCGACGCGGCGCTCGCCAATACCCCCTGAGCGGCCCGACAATGGCCACGAATCCGTCCGGTTCCCCTCCCAACGGAGTCGCCCCGGGCCGTCGCCGCAAGAGACGGCGCCACCGACTGCTCAAAGCCTGCGTGGTCGTGGCAGTGCTCATCGTGGCCTACTTCGCCGTGACCTTCGCCCAGGTGGTGGCCACTTCCCACACCGACGACGCGCCCAACGCCTCGGCCGCACCCGCGCAGGCGATCATCGTGCTGGGCGCGGCCCAGTACAACGGGGTGCCTTCCCCGGTGCTGCGTGCCCGCCTGGAGCACGCGCTGGAGCTGTACCGCTGGGGTCTGGCGCCGGTACTGGTGGTGACGGGGGGACGCCAGCCTGGCGACAACTACACCGAGGCGACGACGGGGTACGACTACCTGCGACGACGCGGGGTGCCCGATTCCGCCATCCGCAAAGAGGTGCACGGCCGGACGACCTGGGAGTCGCTGCACGCCGCGGCGACCTTCCTGCACGCAGAAGGCATCACCCAGGTGTTGTTGGTGTCGGACAGTTACCACTCCAAGCGTCTTCTCGGAATCTCGGACGAAGTGGGCCTGCACGCCCGCGTCTCGCCTTCGACCGAGTCGATGTCGACCTGGACACGGCTCCGGGCCGAGATCCGGGAGACCGTGGCCGTGGGAATCGGCAGGATCACCGGCTACCACCTCCTCGACCACCGTTGACGCCCAGAGCCGGGGCTCTCACCGCGCGGCACGGAGGGTTCGCCGCCGTCGGGGACGCCAACTACACTGTTCCACTCACCTCGTTCGGGGGTGGTGTAATCGGCAACACATCTGGTTCTGGTCCAGTTATTGGGGGTTCGAGTCCTCCCCCCCGAGCAACTCCCGCGCAGTCCCGCGCGCTCGAAGTGACCTGGTCGGCCGCGTCGACGACCGTGACGAGTTGCCGGTTTGTGCCCGATCGGTGGAATTGGGCCTGACACGGCACTAGCGTGGCGTCATGGGAGGGAGCGAGCACGCCCTGTCGCGCGGCGCCTCGGCAGGACATTGGGCGCCGAGTCGGCCGGCCGCGTGGCTGATCACCGGGCTGGCGGTCGCCAGTGTCGCGTTCGAACAGAGTCCGGCCAATGAAGCGTTACGGACGGCGGTCGGTCTCGATGTCCTCAGGAGAACCAGCAGCGCATCAGCGGTCGGTCTCGCGACGGCGGTGCTGACTCTGGTGATCGAGGCCGTACCCGTTGGGCTCATCACTGCGGGCCTTTCCTTGAATACCCGCCTTCGTGAGAAATTACGCGCCCGACTGAACATCAGAGTTCCGGAAGACGCCGGTGGTGGAAATGGGCGGACCGGGAAGCTGACCTTCAGCGACGCCGGCATCGCCCTGGGTATCGGTGCAGGGCTCGTCGTCGTCAAACATCACATGATGAACGAGCATCCGACGCCGGGTGGTGACCTGCGCCGTGGGATGGTTGCAGCCACAGTCGTCGCGATATTCAGCGGTATCATCGGTTGGCTCGTCGGCGGCGGGATCGATCAGGCCGATGCAGTCGGGCTTGGTACGCCGGCGCGTTGGTTCGTCGATGTGGCGACCGATTGGCGGTTCTGGGTCGGCAGTCTCGGCGTGTACTGGGGGGTCACGTGGATGCGTCGCCGAATGCGACGGCACAGAGAGTCTTCCGGGAACTGAACTCGGCAGATCCATCGCCGTCGACGGTGTCTTCGGAAGAATTCGGGTCGATCCTGAGCACGCCCGGTCGCCCGTGGAGCCGACAACGCCGGGTCACGAGGGGTCGACAGGGCGGGTATCGCCTCCTCGGGTGCCTTGACCGAGGCCGGCGAACATCGCGTCGGACAGCGCTCGGGCCCACGGCCGCACCAGGAGCCGCAGCTCCTCGAGACCCTCGCGGTCCAGCGTCAACCACGGCAGGGCCGAGGCGCGGTCGGTGGCGGTCTCGATCTCCTCGCGCATCGCCGTGCCGTTCTCGCTGAGGACCGGTTCGCCGTCGGGACCGTCCTCTGCGGCGAGCCAGCCGGTGGCGCGGTGCAGTGTGACCGTGTCGGACCACTCCGCATCGCTCCAGCCCCTGGTCGAGCGCAGAAAGGCAGCAGGAACCTTGCGGGAAGCGGCATGCAGCACGATTGCGTCGATGCCGTCGAGGCCCGCGGTGAGGAGCGCCGCGATGTGGGCGTCGCCGCGGAACTCACGGAGCAATGTCAGCGCGTGCCAGAGTTCCAGGTGGGGATCGGTCGGCCACGCCAACGCCGCGTGGGCCGCGAACAACGCCCGGCCCTCACCGTGGGTGGCGGCTTCTCCGGCGACTCTTCGGGCGATCTCCGCGGCGCGCACCATCTCGGTCGACTCGATGACCTCGGGTCCCAGGTGAGCGCGCAACGTGCCGTCCGCGACCTCCAACCGCGCCTGCAACACCTCCTCGGGGGCGGCGTGGTCCCAGGCGCCTTCCAGGGCGCGGTGCACGAGCCGGGGCGCGAAATTGAAGAACGTCGCCACCACCACCTGCGGCGGCACGGGACCGAGCGCGGCTGACCGGGAAGCGAAGTACCCGGACGCACCGTGAAGACCGCACTCGGCGTACCGGTTCGCCGCGAGGTCGGAGAAATAGACGACCGTGTGGTACGGGTCGATCGTCCGGTGGATCCGGCGGATGTCGGACAGTTCGGGAGCGCCGCTTTCCATCCCCACACCTTGGCACTTCCACGTGTCCGCCGCGGTCATCTCGGCCGAGCCGTCAGGGCCGGGCCGTCCCGATGAGGAACGACCCGGCCCGAACTGCAGGCGACGGACCCCTCGGTCAGTCGTCGAAGGTGAACTTCTTCGCCGCAGGAGAGGTGAAGTTCTCGGTGTCCTTGGCGAGCAGGGTCAGCCCACCGTTGGTCTTCACCGTGTCGGGCGTCACCTTGTACAGCGTCGTCGCCCGGGACGGATCCCGTTCGTCCGGCGCACCGAAGGTCTCGTCGTTGACGAGGCCGTCGAAGGTGAGCTTCTTGGTGTCCGCCGCGGCTTTGATGATGCCCTCATGGGACAGATCACCGTTCTTCACCGCGTTGGTGAGGATCTGGGACATCGCCTCGGCCTGCATCCAGCCGAATGCGAAGTAGATGTCCGGCGCCTGATCGGGTGCGTACTTCTTGATCGCGTCGAGCATCTTGGCCATACCGGGCACGCTCGTGTCGCCCCAGGCGACCCCTTCGGAAGCCACGATCAGGTGGTCCTTGAGGTAGGCGGGGTCGGTGAGCGACGGCAGCAACGACAGCCAGGCGGGTGACTGGGCCATCCACTGGGGGGCGAAGTTGACCTGCTTCGCGCGTTTGAAGATCGGGATGGATTCGTTCGGCAGCGATGTCAGCCACACCAGGTCGCAGTTCGCGGACTGCAGCGCGTTGATCTGGGCCGTGAAGTCGGTCTGACCCGATGTGAAGGTTTCGGCCTTGGTGATCTTCTCGTCGAGTTGTTTGGCCGCGAACTCCACGCCCTCCTTGCCGGCCTGACCGTACGGGTCGGTACTGGTGAGGGTGCAGAGCTTCTTCCCTTTCCCGTCCATCTTGTTGATGTAGTAGCTGATCGAGTTGATCGCCTGGATCTGATATGGCCCGAGGAGCGGCATCAGGTGCTTGTCCTTGTACCAGGGCGCATCCAGGGTTGCCGGTCCGGCGAACATGTCGTCCTTGTCCAGGGTCGGCTGCAGCGCCTTGAGCGGCGGCGTCCCCAGGATCTGCAGGAATGCGACGACGTTGTTCTTGATCTGGTTGTAGGCCGTGATCGTGTCCTGGGCCGTGTACTTGTTGTCCTTGACGTCGAGCTTCACCTTGTACTTGCCGTCGATGCCGCCCTTGGCGTTCAGCATCTTGAAGTAGGTCTGGTTGCCGTTGGTCAACGGTTTGCCGATGACGTTCGCCTGACCGGTCAGCGGGGTCAGCACGCCGAGGGTGATCGTCGAACCGTCGAAACCGGGCACCTTGGACGGTGCCGACGCTTTCGAACCGTTGTCCGATTTCGACGAGTCGGACTTGCCGCTGCTGCGGCCGCACGCGGCCAGCACCAGACCCAACGTCACCGCCAGCGCAATCAGGCTGGTGGATTTCCTGTGTTTCATGATGACTCCTTTGGCGGTGGGAGGGATCGGGCGCTTGGAGGTTCGGTCCCGCCCGAAGGGACCATACGGGTGGGTCAGTACGAAAATGGCCAGGTGCGGAAGTAGTTCTTGCACCGTCGGATGAGGTTCGCGATGCCGAGCGGTTCGGCGAGGAGGAAGACGACGATGACCACCCCGAACAGGATGTTGTTGAACGACGCGATGCTCATGTGCTTGCCGGTGAGGAACGTCAACGAGGAGCTGTATCGCTGGATCACCTGGGGAAGCCCGACCACCAGGACGGCCCCGATGATCGCCCCGTGGATCGTGCCGAGCCCGCCGATGATGACGATGGCCACGTAGGTGATCGACAGGATCAACCCTTCCAGGTCGGTGACCGAGGACGGCCCGATGAATCCCTGGAGGGCGAAGTACATGGCGCCGCCCACCGCGGCGAATGCGCTCGACCAGGCGAACGCCCCGATCTTCGTTCTGAACAGCGAGACCCCGCACACCTCGGCGGCGACATCCCGGTCGCGGACGGCCTGCATGGCCCTGCCCGGGCGACTCCGGACCAGGTTGCTGCCGATCAGCGCGGCCAGTGCAACCAGCGCCCAGACCAGCCAGAATTCGGTCTGGGGCGCTTCGAGGTTGCCACCGGGGGAGGCGAAGTCGAACGAGCCGATCTTCAACGGCGCGTCGATGCTGATGCCGTTGCCGCCACCGGTGATCTGAGGGAGTTCGTCGAACAGCCACGCCGAGAAGAACAGCAGCGCCAGCGTGATGATCGCCAGGTAGTTGCCGCGGAGGCGAAGCGCGAAGGGACCCACCAGGGCGCCGATGATCGCGCCGATCACCGCGGCCGCTGCCAGCCAGACGAGCAGCGGCGGGTGGAACACGTAGCTGCCGAACGTCGGCGCCCATTTGGTACCGATGTTGGCGGCGACATAGGCGCCGACCGCCACGAAGAACGCGTGGCCGAGCGAAACCTCGCCCGTGTAGCCGGTGAGCAGGTTCAATCCGATGCCGCCGATCGCGTAGCAGCCACAGATCGTGAGGATCTGCAACCAGTCGTTCTGCAGCTCGAACGGAATGGCGATGAACAAAACCGCCAGCGCCACCAGACCGGCACGGGCCCACAGGGAGGGGAAGACCCGCAGATCCTGTCGATAATCGGTCACCATGGCCCGGTTCGGCCGCCCCCGATGTCGGCGCGACCGCCAGGAGAGGCGACCCGCGTCCAATGGTGTCCTCGCAGTCGCTTCCATCAGATCCGTCGCACCTCCTTGGTTCCCCACAGCCCGAACGGCCGGACCAGCAGGATCGCGATCATCACCACGTACGGGAACACCTGATCGAAGCCGTTCATCGGGAAATACTGGCTGGCGATGTTCTGGGAGATGCCGATGACGAGCCCGCCCACGATCGCTCCACCCGGTGAGTCGAGCCCTCCCAGGATCATCGCCGGAAATGCCAGCAGGGCCAGGAACTGCAGATTCGGGCCGAGACCGAAGCTGGTGGTGAGCAGTACGCCGGCGAGCGTGGCGACCGCACCCGAGATGCCCCACGCGGTCATGTACACCCGGCGGGCGCTGATGCCCTGGGCCAGTGCGGCTTCCTGGTCGAGCGCGGTGGCACGCATCCACAGTCCGGTGGAGGAGTACCGGAAGAACAGGAAGAAGATGAGGGTCGCCAGCGCGGTGAAACCGATCCGCCAGAGATTCGCCACCACCAGGGTCGCACCTCCGATCACGACCGTATCGTTCCCCCAGGGTGT
>CAZEAV010000018.1:0-13594 GCA_964510215.1 uncultured Iamiaceae bacterium | reverse complement strand
GTCACGGCCAAGCGCACGGACGTGCTCGCAAAGTGCTATGGCGGCGACATCACCCGGAAGCGCAAGCTGCTGGAGCGCCAGAAGGAGGGCAAGAAGCGGATGAAGAACATCGGCCGGGTCGAGGTGCCCCAGGAGGCGTTCGTGTCGGCCCTCAAACTGGAGGATTGAGCCGCCGGTAGGGTACGGAGCGTGAACCCGGACGTCACACTTCGGTTGCCAGAGGACCGTCCGCTGCGGGTGGTCGTGGTGTGTCTGGGGAACATCTGCCGCTCACCGATGGCCGCGGCGGTCCTTCGTGCCCGCCTGGGCGCGGCCGGGCTCTCGGGACGGGTGGAGGTCTCATCGGCCGGGACCGGCTCCTGGCACGTGGGCCAGGGGGCGGACTCCCGGGCCGCGGCCACCCTCACGCGACACGGGTACGACGCCACCCACACGGCCCGTCAGTTCACCGCCGATGATCTCGCGGCGTTCGATCTGGTGTTGGCCGCGGACCACGCGAACCGGTCCGATGTGGTCGATCTGGCCCGCACGCCCGAGGAGGTCGACAAGGTGGTGATGCTGCGATCCTTCGACCCCGAGGCATCGTCGGATGCCGAGGTGCCCGACCCCTACTACCGCGAAGGCGATGGGTTCGTCCGGGTGCTGGGAATGATCGAGGCCGCGGCGGACGGATTCGTCGCCCAGCTCGTAGCCGGCGCGTCGCACCCGGAGTGACCGGCCCGGACCAGGTGAGGGGGTGGGTCGCCGACCTGCTGGATGTGCGGTGCGGATCGGCCGTCCGCGTGCCCGGCGGCGAGATCTGTGAGGCGTGGCGGGTGAGGACCGACCGCGGCACCGTGTTCGCCAAGACCCTCGCGGGCGCCCCGGCCGATTTCTTCGCCGACGAGGCGGCCGGGTTGGCCTGGTTGCGCGCGCCGGGGGTGATCGCCGTCCCGGCGGTGCTGGCGGCCGACGAGCGGATCCTGGTGCTGGCCCATGTCGAGGCGGGCCCACCCGGTCCGGCGGCCGCCGAGGCGCTCGGGGTCGGACTCGCCCGCCTGCACGCCAGTGGCGCGGAGGGTTTTGGTGCGGTGCCCCCCGGCGGCGGCACCGCCGGGTTCCTCGGGCGTCTGGGGGTCACCGACGAGGTGGTCGACACCTGGGCGGAGTTCTACGTGACCCGGCGCCTCGAACCCTTGGCTTCCGAAGCCGAACGTCGAGGTGCGCTGCCCGCAGGCACCCGGGAGCGCCTGGCGCGCCTCGCGGACCGGCTGGTCGATCCCTCGGGCGATCTCGCGGGCCCCAGCACCGCACCGGCCCGTCTCCACGGTGATCTCTGGGGCGGCAACGTGCTGTGGGGCGCGGACGGCGACGCCTGGCTGATCGACCCTGCTGCACACGGCGGCCACGCCGAGACCGATCTGGCGATGATGCACCTGTTCGGGGGGTTTCCCGCGGTGACGTTCGCCGCCTACGACGCGGTCGCCCCGCCCGCGCCGGGACGCGACGAACGGGTGGGCCTGCACCAGCTCGCACCGCTGCTCGTCCACGCGTGCCTGTTCGGCGGGGTGTACGGTTCCCGGGTCGACCGCGTCGCGCGGCACTATGGCTGACGATCGTCGGATCGCCGGATCCCCGGGTCCGGCGGATCCGGCCGTCCCGCAGCGGGGTGCCCGTAGGCTGATGCCGGGGTCCGGATCACTGCGGACCGCCTGGCACTCGGTATCATCGAGTGCCAGCACCGGGACGAGGTCCCGGTGGGTCATTTGAGTCATTTTCGAGGAATTCTCCGATGCTCGAAGCGCGCAAGGCGACGATCCTCCGGGCGGTGGTCTCCGAGTACATCCACACCGCACAGCCCGTCGGGTCCGCACGGGTGGCGCGTGCGCCCGAGGTGCGCGTCTCCTCGGCGACCGTGCGCAACGACATGGCCCAACTCGAAGCCGACGGGTATCTGCACCAACCCCACACCAGTGCAGGGCGTATCCCCACCGACAAGGGATACCGGGCGTTCGTGGACGAACTCACCGGACCTTCTCTGAGCCTGGGCACCGACGCGGCCGCCCGGGTCCGGGACTTCTTCGACACCACCCACGGTGAGATCGAGCACATGTTGGACGCCACCACGCATCTGCTGGCCGGACTCACCCACCAGGCGGCGGTCGTCGTGGCCCCCAGCCAGGCCGCGTCCCCGGTGCGATCGGTCCAGCTCGTCGAACTCGCTCCCGAGGTGGTCCTGTTCGTGGCCGTGTTGGGCAACGGCAGCATCGACAAGCGGACGATCGAGTTGGCCCGGCCGGTCGACCCCGAGGTGCTCGCCCGTGCCGGCGAGCACCTCTCGGCACACCTGTCGGGGAGGCCCGTGGCCGAGATCGCCGGGATCCCCATGAGCGGACAACGTGGCGTGGATGCGATCCTGCGGGCCTGCGCGGGGTCGTCGACGGCCGCCGTGGACGCGGAGACCGAACACGTCTACGTGGGTGGGACCGCGCAGGTGGCCGAGTCCTTCGACGCGATCGAAACGGTGCGCGAGGTCCTCACGATCCTCGAACAGCAGTTGGTGGTGGTGTCGCTGTTGCGCGACGTGATGGATCGTGGCCTGCAGGTGGCGATCGGCACCGAGACCGGTATGGAACCGCTGGCGGATTGTTCCGTGGTCGTCGCGCCCTACGAGATCGACGGGGCGCCGGCCGGCAGCCTGGCGTTGCTGGGATCCACCAGAATGGACTATCCCCAGGCTCTTGCGGCGGTGGCGTTGGTGAGCCGACGCCTCGGACGACGACTGACAGAAGGCTGAGACACCCTCGTGGCACAGGACTACTACGAACTGCTCCAGGTCGAGCGCAACTGCACCGAGGTCGAGCTCAAGAAGGCCTACCGCCGACGCGCGCGGGAGCTGCATCCCGATGCCAACCCCGACGATCCCACCGCCGAGGCGCGGTTCAAGGAGGTCGCGGTCGCCTATGAGGTCCTGAGCGATCCGGAGAAGCGGGCGCGCTATGACCGGTACGGTCCGGACGGGGTGGGTGCCATGAACGGCGGCGGCGATCCGTTCGGCTTCGGGGGAGGCCTCAGCGACATCTTCGGCCAGTTCTTCGGAGGCGGTTTCGGAGGGCAGAACGGACCCAGCGGCCCGCCCGCCGGATCGGACCTCGAGGTGACCGCCGAGGTCAGCTTCACCGATGCGGTGTTCGGCGCGCAGGTTCCCGTGACCGTGCGCACCGCCGTGGTCTGTGAGGACTGCGAGGCGACCGGCGCCGCGCCGGGGACCGAACCGATCGTCTGCCCGGACTGCGGCGGGACCGGTCAGGTCCGGCGGGTGAGGCAGTCGCTGCTCGGCCAGATGGTCACCGCGGGGGTGTGTGGGCGTTGCGGTGGCTGGGGGAGGATCGTGGAGCACCCGTGCCCGGCGTGTGGGAGCGAGGGCCGTCGGGTGACCGACAAGACCTACACCGTCGACGTCCCGGCCGGGGTGGACTCGGGTTCCACGCTGCGATTGTCGGGTCTGGGTGCGGTCGGGCCCCGCGGAGGCGCATACGGCGATCTCTACGTGCACCTGCGCGTCGCCGAGGATGATCGTTTCACTCGTGACGGGGACGACCTGCACACCACAGTCGCGGTCGGGTTCGCCCAGGCGACCCTCGGAGCCGAGGTCGAACTCGAGACCCTGGACGGCACCGAGACGCTCCGGATCGACCGCGGCACCCAGCCGGGGACGACGAAACGCCTGCGGGGGCTCGGGGTCAACCGGCTGGGTGGCCGTGGACGCGGCGACCTGATCGTGGAGATCACCGTGCAGGTGCCCACCGATGCCGACGACGGACAACTGGACCTGATCCGCCAGTTGGCCGAGCTCCGGGGTGAGGCGTTGAGCGAGTCCGAGGACGGTCTCATCAAGCGTGTCCGTTCAGCCTTGAAAGGCTGAATGCATTGCCTCCGTGGGTGGCATGAGTCCGGCCGCGCCCCGGAGCGTCGGCCGTGACCCGGACGGCACTGGCGGTCCGCACGTGTTCGTGGAGGACCTGGAAGCACCCGAGCTGGACCCGGGCGATCGACATCATCTGGCCCGGGTGGTGCGGCTGCGCGCGGGGGATCGCCTCACCGTCGGCGACGGGCGGGGCAACTGGCGGGCGGCCCGATTCGGTCCGACGATCGAGCCCGAGGGCGAGACCGTGTCGGTGCCGGCCGAGAGCGATCCGGTCACCGTGGGGTTCGCCCTGCTCAAGGGCACGCGTATCGACGACGTGACGCGTCACCTCACTGAGCTGGGGGTGGACGTGATCGTGCCGTTCGCGGCCGAACGGTCGGTGGTGCGCTGGGACGAGAACGGCGCGGCGAAGCGGCACCGTCGCCTGGTCCGTATCGCCGCCGAGGCGTCGATGCAGTGCCGTCGGGCCTGGCTGCCCCGGGTGGAACCGGTCACCACGTTCACCGAGGTGGTGCGGTGCCCCGGATCGGTGGTCGCCCAGATGGGAGCTCCGGGCATCGGCGACGATGCCCGCTGTGTGCTCGTGGGGCCCGAAGGTGGGTTCAGCGCGGCCGAGTTGGCAGCCGCCGGCGCGACGTGCTCGCTGGCCAGGAATGTGCTGCGGGCCGAGACCGCGGCGCTCACCGCGGGCGCGTTGCTCGCCGACCGACGGAGCCGTCGACGATGACGTCGGAACCTCTCGGGGTGTACGTGCACATCCCGTTCTGTCGGCATCGCTGCGACTACTGCGCGTTCGCGACGTGGACCGACCGGACCGAACTGGCAGGGCGCTACCTGGACGCCTGCATCACCCAGGCACATCGGGATCTCGCCGACGCGCCGAAGCCGACGAGCGTCTTCGTGGGAGGCGGCACCCCGAGCCTGGTCTCACCGGATCATCTGGGACGGTTGATCACGAGCCTCGACGCCGCGTCAGGCGCCGAGGTCACCGTGGAGTGCAATCCCGACGACGTGAGTGCCGAGCTCGTCGCATCGCTGGCCGCCGCAGGGGTGAACCGTCTGTCGATCGGGGTGCAGTCGATGGTCCCGTCGGTGCTCGCGGCGCTGGGCCGCACCCACGATCCGGCCAACGTGCACCGTGCCGCCGAAGCCGCCCACGAGGTTGGCCTGGACTTCAACGTCGATCTGATCTACGGCGCTCGGGGTGAGACGATCCGCCAATGGCAACAGACCCTGGCTGCGGCGGTCTCCCTCGGTCCCGTGCACATCAGCGCCTACGGACTGACCGTGGAACCCGGCACGCCGCTGGCCCGCCGGCCCGAGCGACATCCCGACGACGACGACCAGGCGACCAAGTACCGGATCGCGACCGAGATGCTCGGCGAAGCCGGCTTCGACTGGTACGAGATCTCCAACTGGGCACGGCCCGGCAGACGCTGCCGCCACAACCTGACCTACTGGATCGGTGGCGACTACGTGGCGGTGGGCTGCGCCGCACACGGCTACCGGGGGGGTCGCCGGTACTGGCACGTCCATACCCCGGAGCGGTTCGTCGCCGCGGTGGACGAGCGCCGGTGCCCCGAGGCAGGGTCCGAGACGCTGGACGACGATGCCAGGCGCCTGGAGCGACTGGAACTGCTCATCCGGACCGGCGCCGGCGTGCCCTGCGACGCGCTCGACCCGGCGGACGTCGCGGGTGATCTCGCCGGGCTGGTGCGCACGGTGCGCCGCGTCGACGCGGACTGGGGCGTGGGCGACGGTCCCCGCATGGTCCTCACCGAGCGCGGTCGCCTGTTGGCCAACGAGGTCGCGCTGCGCCTCCGCTGACCACCAGCCACCAGCCACCGGCCATCAGCCACGATTCGAGCGCCGGGGCCGATGGTGGTCATGTGCCCGGTGTCGTCCCAGAGTTCGTGACGAGTGGGGGTGAGGCTGCGAGGCTTGGGGCATGGCACTGGTCGAGATCATCGAGGAATTCGACGTCGGGCTCACCTCGGGTGATCCGCTCGGCTTTCCCGGCTACGCCGAGAAGCTGAGCGGCAACACCGCCGAATCGGTCCGGACCGGACGGGCCGAAGGCGCGGTGGTGATCGAGGGCGATTTCGCGGTGCTCGGCGGTTCGATGGGGGTGGTGCACGGCGAGAAGGTGGTGCGTGCCATCGACCGGGCGATCGCATTGGGCCTGCCGGTGGTCGTGGAGACCCGCTCGGGAGGGGCACGGATGCAGGAGGGCATGATCTCGCTGATCCAGATGGGACGTGCGGCCGCCGCGATGTCACGCCTGCGTGCCGCAGGACTCGGGTCGGTGGCGGTCCTGTGGAACCCCACCACCGGTGGCGTGTTCGCCTCGTACGCGTCGCTGTGTGACGTGCGGGCCGCTCAGAGCGGCGCGACGGTGGGATTCGCCGGGCCGCGTGTCGCCGAGGCGTTCACCGGAGCGTCGGTTGCCGGGCGGTCCCACACGGCGGAAACCGCCTTGGCCGCGGGGCTCGTCGACTTCGTCGGAGACGTCGATGCGATCCGGGTCTGGCTCGCGGGCGCGCTGGGCCGACGTCGGCAGCCGCTCGTCATCCGGCCGATTCCCACTGCCGACACGCGGTCGGGCGACGCCGACCCCGTCGACGGCGCCTGGGGTGAGGTGCTGGCGGCCCGACGGGTGGGCCGGCCGACCGGGCTGGACGTTGCTGCGGCGTTGACCACCAGCTGGACCGAGCTGGCCGGTACAGACCCGACGGTGCGGGCCGGGTTGGCCACGATCGACGGGAGGCGGACGGTGGTGATCGCCGAGGACCGGTACGCCGCCGACGGCCGACCGGGGACGGGTGGATACGCCCTGGCACAACGCGCCATCGCCCTCGCGGCACGGCGTGGCCTGCCGATCGTCACCCTCATCGACACGCCCGGCGCCGAGCCCGGACCTGAGGCCGAACAGGATGGCATCGCGCGGTCGATCGCCGAGACCTTCCTGGCGTTGCAGGACGCGCCCGTGCCCACGGTCGGTGTGTGCGTCGGCGAGGGCGGCAGCGGCGGGGCGCTCGCGTTCGGCGCGACCGACCGGTTGCTCATCCAGGAGCACGCCGTGTTCTCGGTGATCGGAGCCGAAGGCGCCGCGTCGATCCTGTACCGGGATTCGTCGCGCGCGTCCGAGGTGGCCTCAAAGCTCCGGCTCACGAGTCGCGACCTCGCCGAGTTGGGGATCGTCGACGGCGTGATCGCCGATGACGTCGACGGTACGGTCACCGCCATCGAGACCGCGCTCGCCACCGCGGTGCAGGGTGATCGGTTCGAGCGGCCGGACCGCGCGGCACGTCGCTGGGTGCGCGAGGTCCCGTCGGCCTCCTGAAACGGGTGCGCGTCGCTTGACCGCCGGACTCACGGGAGTCGGAAAACCTGCCCAGGAAGGATCAGGTCCGGGTTCGACGGGTCGACCAGGAGGTCCGTGTTCGCCGCGATGAGCCGGCGCCAGTAGGGAACGATTGCATCGTCGTCGGGCACCCGGCCCGTGCGGAGCTCGATGGTCGCCGCGGCGATGTGCCAGAGGTGATCGCCCGGTTCCACCGTCCAGGTCGCGGCCGGTCGCGAGCGCGGCCGTGCGGCACCGGCCGGTGGTCGTGCTGCCGGGGTGCGGGCCGGCGCGTCGGGTACGCGAGGCTGAGCAGATGTCGGCGGGGAGACCGGCGTGGCAGGCGGCGCGGTGTGGGGAAGCCGATTGGGCGGAGCGGCGGTCCTGGCGTCCGGCCGGGTGGTCGACGGTGCCGCCGTTCGGGTCGTGGTGTCCTCCGGAGGGATGTCCCGGAAGCCCGCGAGCTCGGCGTGGTCGCGTTCAGAAGGTGGCGGCCCGCCCGGGGGGGGCCCGGCGGAAACGGTCGTCTCGGGTCGGTCGGCCGGCCCGAAGGCGAACGCGGTGCGCGGGGTGAGCAGCATCGACGCCGCGGCCACCGTCGGCAACCACCGGCGCATCGGGCCGATGGTTGCCGCCCGCACTACGCGGACCACGGCCGGCCCTGACGACGAGGCGTTGACCGCCACGACCGCGATCACGACGCATGCGACGTAGATCGCGACCCCGAGCGCGACGAGCTGGGCGAACCCAGCGGCCGCGCCGATGGCACCGTTGTCACGTACGTAGCCCACGATCGCTCGGGGCGTCGTCACGGGAACGGGTGGCATCAGCCCCCACGTGAGAAAGCGGAGCGCCATGGCGTCCACGAGCGCGGTGATCGACACCTCGAGAAAAACGCGGCTTCGGGTCATGACCCGGACCGCCGACGCACCCTGGGCGGTGCGGTGACCACCACCGGTGATGCGGAGCTGCGCAGCACGACCAAGGTGTCGCCGTCGCCGCCGCCGGTCGCCTGACGGACCCGCAACCCGACGGCGCCGGCCACGTGGGCGACCGGACGTGCGCGCAACGGGTGATGCGCGCTCGGCCAGGATGCGTAGAAGAACACTGCACCGGAGGTCGGCCGGAGCAACGCCGGTGTCACCACGCCGTCGCCGTTCCAGTCTCCGAACACGATCCGGTCACCCCTTCGACCGATGTGGAACCGGGTCCCCCCGAGGTCCAGGTCTCCGTCGTGCACCGCCGGCGCCGCGAACGCCCGCCGGACCGGCGTCGGCGCCGGGCTCCCGGTCAGCCCGGAGAGGCCCAGGCCGACACAGCTGATCCCGGCCCCGGCGACCCCCAGCAGCGCCAGCGCGCGACGGGGCAGCCTGCGTCGTCGCGCGGTCACTCCCAGCGCCCTGGAACCGCGGCGTCGCTGTTGTCGGGCCGCTTTGTCGAGTGCCGCGATGATCTCGTCGGTGCGGCTCAGATCGCCGTTCCCGAGCTTGGCAGCGGTCCGCGCCAGGCGGCGCCGTGCGACCCGGCGGAGGATCCCCACGGCCCTGGGGCCGGGCACGGTCCGGGCCAGGCCACCCAGCAGGTTGCCGAGGGAGCGCAGATCGGCCGCGCACCGCGCCTGCCAGAGCGCCGTGTCGTGACCGGCCCGCAGGTGGCCGTCCGCGAACCCACACAGTACCGGGCGATCACCGGTTCCCAGGATCACCTGGTGCGCGCCGATCGGCCCGTGGGCGATGCCCAGATCGTGCAGATCGGCCAGCGTCCGTGCCAGCGCCGCACCCACACCGGCGAGTGCCGAGATGGTGCTTGGAGGGCTCGAGCGGAGTGATCGGCCGCCCGCGAACGCGGTGCGCAGCGCAGTGGTCTCCCCGTCGTCGGTGATCCCCACGAGCGCTTCGGCGCCGGGGTGGTTCAGCTCGCGCAGCACCGACGCGGCCCGGACCAGGCGCGCACGGTATTCGGGGTCGGCACTCCGGCGTTCCACGACCGGTGAACCGCCCAGATCGGTCACCGCCACCGACCAGCCCTCCGCCGACCAGCCCGTGGACGGCCTCGATGCCGAGGATCCGCCGGAGATCACGACGATTCCTGTCTTTCCAGGCGGGCCGACGCGGTGCCCCGGAGCGTCGCGTGCGTCGGTGCGCCCGGCACCACGCCGGTGAAGATCAGCGGTGTGGTGCGCGTGACGGTGACCACCACGCGGCGTCCGTCGAGGCGCCAGCGGACCCGACTCTCGAGGCGGCGGGCACGCACGTCCGCGGCGATGCGCGCGCCGATGTCGGCGTCATCGAGCGACGCGTCCTGGGGGGAGGCACCTGCA
The DNA here is from genome assembly GCA_964510215.1 of uncultured Iamiaceae bacterium. Lineage (GTDB taxonomy): Bacteria > Actinomycetota > Acidimicrobiia > Acidimicrobiales > Iamiaceae > JAFDWI01. The sequence goes on along the minus strand of CAZEAV010000018.1, from coordinate 4,024 downwards.
CGCAGGTCCTCCGGAGCGACCGCCGAGACGGCGTCGTGGGCGATCGCCTGCGCGTCGCTCACCGCACCACGTTGGGTCTGGAACCGGACCGCGGCGTCCACGCTCATCGCGCCCAGGATCATCACGACCAGTACCGCGGTGGGGAGCAGGAGCAGCACGCTGCCACGGTCGCGTGCGGTTGGTGCCGCGGCGGTGCTCCTAGTCACCACATGCTCCGGACGCTCCGAGCCCGTCCCGGAACGGGTCGATCAACTCCGTCTGGGTGCCGGTGACCCGGGAACGACGGCCGACCCCACCGACGAATGGAAGCCGGATCGCCGGTACGTGCTCCTCGACGGTGACGGTCACGTGGCCACAGCGCACGAACCCGTCGTCGAAGGTGACCAGGATACGTGCGGGCGTCCGGCCGTTGCCGTCGATTGCCGCCATTGCCGCCCGGCGCGCCGCCGCGTCGGCCGCCGCGCGGCTCGACGCATGCACCGACGCCTGTGCCCCCGCGCGGGCCGCGTCCTGGACGCCTCGGTGGGCGTCGACGACCGAGAAGATGTCGATGATCAACAACGTGCCCGCGACGAACACGAGCAGACCGAAGGGGATGATCTCATAGCCACCCGCCTGCCCGGCGTCGTCGCGGCGGGCGGCGCGGGTCATCGTGCCGACTCGACGGGAACGACGATCGTCCGGTGCACACGGGCGAACGCCCGCGTCGGACCCCACCCCGGCCCGATCCGCCAGGGCTGGTCGATGGTGACGCTGAGCCGCACCTGATCGCCGGAGGCCTGCCAGGCGAAGGTGACCTTGTCCGCACTGCGACCCAGCTCGGATCGAGCCCGCCGCTGGGCCTGATGTTCGGCCCTGGCCACGGCCGCCGGGTCGTCGTGGGGCACCGTGTCGGCAGCCACCTGACGCGCCGCGTCCGTGGCCACCGCCGTCACGGTGGAGACCGTCAACATCGCGAGACACAGGTGGACGGACCAGGCGAGCAGGATCATGACCACCAGAACGGCGAACGCGCTGGAGATCAATCCGATTCCGGAGTCGTCGCGTACCGGCGCGTGCCGAGGGGCCTCGGCGCTCAGTTGCCGATCTGTTCGACCTGATGGTCGGTCTGGGTCTGGGCGTGGGTGAAGGTGGCCTTGAACCCGAACCACATCAACGTGCCGAGGAAGGCGAAGATCAACACGGCGATCGCCGAGGACAGCACGCCTTCGCCGCGGTCGTGGCACCCGGTTCGTCGCGGCCTGGCGCGGTGGGCGATCCAGACGTCGTCGAGACGGGCGCGTTGCCGGCCGATCGTGAACGCCAGGATCATCAAGGGGTGGGACATCGGGTGACCTCCATTGGACGGGATTGGACAAGACGCTCATCCGGCGGTGACCAGCCGGACGGCGTCGATGAACGGCACGGCGAGAAAGATGGCCCCGGGCACCAGCGCCGCGACGGTGACCGGGAGCCAGACGAGCTGGGCGCGCTTCTCGGTCTGCGCGATCAGCTCTTGGTGGGCTTCGGCCCGGATGGTGCGTGCCTCGGTCGAGATGAGTGGTCCCAGGTCGGTGGCGGTCTGATGCAGCGCCAGTACCTGCACCAGGCGGCGCAATGCGGGCACCTGGGCCCGGGCGGCCCATTCGTCCAGTGCGTCGGAGATGCTCAGGCCCTGGCGCACCCGGTTGGTGACACGGTCCAGGTCGTGGGGGATCGTGCCGGTGCCCCGGGCCGTGACCCGTGCGAGCGCCGCGCCGAGCGAGTAGCCCGCACCCAACAACATGCCGAGTTGTTCGGCGACCACCGGCAGTTCGGCGACGAGCCGTCGTCGGTAGTCACGGGACGCCGCCGCGAGCCGATGCTCGAGCGACAACACCGCCAGCACCGGTCCGCACAGGACGAACCCGAACCCGATCAGCGGGGGCATCGACACGGCCGTGGCCAGCGCGCCGCTCGCCGCGAATGCGACGAGCGCCCAGCCGAACTGGCGCAGACGGAACGCCGTCACGTCGTCCTCAGCGTCGATCCGTGCCAGTCGTTCGGCCGCGGAGTCTCCCTGGCCGGTGAGCCGCAGCGGCATCGACGCCAGGCGCATGACGAGGGGACCGAACAGGCCGCGTACGGTCAGCGGCGCTCGGCGGGCCCGCTGACCGCCATGTGCGGTCGCGAGGTACGGCCGGACACGTTCGAGCAGGGATGACCGCGCGAACCACCGGATGGTCGAAAGCAACAGGGTGGTGCCGACACCGCCGATGACCGCGGCGAAGACCGCGGCTCCGGCCCCGACCCCGCTCATCGTCCGAACACCCGGCTGTCGGTGGGCATGGTCATGATGCGGCCCGCCCAGATCCAGCAGGCGATCACCACCAACACGCCGAATCCCGTCAGCAACTGGCCCATCGGTGTGCCGTACGCGTGGCGTCCGGTCCCCATGGACAGTCCGGCCGCGGCCATGCCGAGCGGAACCAGCAACACGAAGCGGCGGGCGAATCGGGCTCCGGCCTGGCGGGCCACCGCGTCCGAGCGGATCGCGACGTCGGTGGCCCGATCCTGGGCCAAGGCGACGAGTCGGGCGTCGAGGTCGGTGCCGCCGACCTCGTGGGCCACCAGCAACGTTTCGCACGCGACGTCCGCGCACGGGTCGGCGAGCAGGTCGGTCAGGACCCGGGTCGTCCTGGCGAAATCGGTGGACAGCAACCATTCGCGGTGCGCCGCGTCGAACGCGTCCCGGAATTCGACCGGTGCACGCCGGCCGGCTTCGAACAGGGCGTGGGGCACCGAGTGGCCGGCGGAAGCGGTCAACACCCGGATTTCGGAGATGATCCGCGGCCAGGCCTGGCCCGCGAGGTCATGGCGCTTGCGTCGGCTGTTGCGCCGGATCGCCGCGGGGGCGGTCGCGGCGAATCCCGCCGTGATCGCCGCGGGGATCCAAGCGCCGAAGATCATGGTGGCGCCCAGGCAACCTGCCGCGCCGGCCAGGATCGTCGCGGCGAGCGCGTGGGGCGAACGTGCGTCGACGAACCCGGCCCGATCCAGGACGTCGAGCAACGTCGATCCGAGCTTGGGGGCCCGGCGCCTGGCGGTGTCGGAGCGGGCGGCCGGGCCGGCGAGGACCGCGCCGAGCAACAGGTACACCCCGAGCGTTCCCCCGGCGACGATGCCCAATCGCAGCATCAGAACGATCCCGCTTCGGGCGGGCCGACCAGCTCGCGCAGCACGATACCGTGCGCGCGCAGTCGGGCGTCGAGCCGTACCGGCAGCTCCCCGCTCCATGCCAGCCGCCCTCCCGGCCCGGCACGTCGGAACACCTCGGTGCAGGTGAACGTCGTCGCCGCGCCGGAAGGGTCTTCCACGGCGAGCATCTGGACCACCTTGGGCCCGGCCGCGGTGCGGACCGAGTGGACGACGAGGTCCACGGTGTCGGCGACCAGGCCGGTCAGCGCGGCGGCGTCGAGCGAGGTCTCCGACAACTGGCACACGAACCGCAACCGGTGCAGCGCCTGCCGGGCGGTCCCTGCGTGGATCGTCGTGTAGCCACTCACCCCCGAGGACAGGGTCAACAGCAGGGGGAGGGCTTCGCGCTCACGTACCTCGCCGACGATGGCCACGTCCGGTGCCATCCGCAGGAACCCCGCGACGAGGTCGCGCAGGTCCACCGCGCGCCGGTCCGGCCTCGACGGCCGGGTCTGGAGTTGCGCGACGTTGGCCAGATCGAGGTCCAGCTCCAGGACCTCTTCCGCGGTGACCACCCGCAGGGAGGGGTCGAGCTCGGAGGCACAACAGGACAGCAGCGTGGTCTTGCCCGAGCCGGGCGCGCCGGCGAACACGATCGAGGCACGGCTCGCCACCGCGGCGCGCAGGACCCGGGCCGCCGGTTCCGAGAGCGTCCCACAAGCCACGAGCTCGGCCAGCGAGCGGTGACGGACGCCGGTGAACTTGCGGATGTTCACCAGGACGTGGCCGCCACGGCTCAGCTCGCCGTGCACGATGTGGAGGCGGGCGCCATCGGCGAGTTGGGCGTCCTGCAGCCCCTCGGCGGGAT
>CAZEAV010000017.1:0-13791 GCA_964510215.1 uncultured Iamiaceae bacterium | reverse complement strand
AGAGTGTTTGGAAAGATCGTCGTTGCGCACACGACGAACCGGACACCATCAGGTGCCGGTGAAGGTAAAACCACGCCACGCGTGGAAGGGTGACTCCTGGCTGTGACCCCCAGGGTGGGCTGGCAAGCAAAGTGCTTGCGAGAACCGTGATGGCTTTGCAAAGCTCACGCGTCGCATGAACTTTGGAAAGCTCCCTCAAGTGAGGGAGCAAGGTAGGCCGTCTTGCGGCGGCAAACGGGTTACATGGCAAATTGCCAGCGTGGAAAGGCGGGTTCGAGAGGAAGGGAGACGATCGGGCGTTGGAGATACCCTACCTCTTCCATCCAATGCTTGAACCGCGTATCGAGCGGAACATGCGAAGCAATCCAGTCCATGTTCGACTGAATCGCACACACAGGTCCCTTTCGGTGCCGTGAGCCAATTCGCTTCGCGGGATCCATGGGATCGCGACCCCATATTTCCATTTCTTCAGAACCGTTGATGCCGTAGTCCAGAAGCACCCAAAGTTGCAAAAGCCGATAGCGATCGGCTACCACCTCAAGTACATAGTGGTCATCCAGGGCCTGCCACGTTACGCAGGTATCCAGAACGACAAAGGCGTATGTTTCCGGCTTCTTGACGAACGAAGCGCCACTACATGCCGTAACGGCGTCCATCAGCCTCGCCATGCTTTTCGGACTTTTGTTGAGCTTGATCTTGAGCCAATACAACTCGTCGATCGTCGGAGGTTGATCGAGATGCCAACCTCCTCTCATGGCCTCATTGGCTCGGCGATGCAAGTACTGCGGAACCGATTCGCAAAGATTGGTAATCTTGACCTTTCTTTCGCTGAGGCTCTGCCACTCATTTTCCGGAAATTCGTCGTCACGTTCGAGTTTCGTCTCAGTGATCCACGACAAACCCCGCTTGATGGTCTTCACGAAACTCCTCTCGTCATCGGTGGGGCACGTAAAGACCATCTTGCCGGTCCGGTTCATTCGACATCGATCCCGAAGGCTACATCGAACAGGTGCTCAATGGTCGCCCTCTCGTCTGCCGGCAATCCAGCCGTGTAGACAGGACCCAATGCGTACTTGGGCACACAAATGCGCTGCGCTTCCAAATACGAAAAGGCCTTGGTGGTCTCGATCCAGTCGATCAGGTTTCTGCGGGAGAAGTCCAGGGACAGATGCTTCTGCACCCCTTTGACCTGCTGCCCATCCTCACTTGCCGCCTGGCGAATCATCCCCATGAACTTGCCGTATTGGTCGGCAAGATCCTCATCCATGTCGGGGAAGCGTTTCTTCAGAAACGCCGTTTCTTCATCCGCTGAGGGCTGATCCATGTAGAACTTGAAGAAACGATCCAGGACCGAAACGTTTTGGCTGCGGACCCCGGCGTAGTTGCCGGATGGATCTTCGATGAAGGTCCCGTTGCAGGTACCAAACACCATGAATCCCCGCTTGGCACGAATCACTTCTCCCGTATCCGGGATAGTGATCAAGCCGGTGTCAATCACCTCATTCAAGGCCACCAACTGTCCAGGGCGCGGCAGGTTGATCTCCTCCAGAATAACCGGGTAGCCACCTTCGGCAGCCAACGCGATCGCACCCTTTTCGACAACGACATCGCCACCAATCAGAGTTTTGGAGTAGATCAGGTCCACGGTTTCGGTATCCGGCCTGCATGACACCACGGCAACAGGAATGCCCTGACGGGCAAATCGCTGACGGATGTACGTGCTCTTGCCGGTACCCTTCTCGCCCATAAGCAAAATACCGCGTCGCGGCGCGCTATCGGGGCGGTTCCATTCACGTGCCAACGTGACATTGATCAATCGGTCCAGCTCGAGCCGGTCGAACTGATAGTCCGGATCCACTCCGCTCAGGTGCGGGTGATCTTTCGTTCCCACATATGCCACGGAGTCGCCCGCAAAGTGCGGGGCGATCGCCAGATCCTTGAGGTTGGCCTTGACCACGTCGTAATCGCGGTCGTTGGCCAAGGTGTTCTCGCCGACGGCGAGAGAATCCAAAGCAGTGTTGTACATGTTGCGTCCTCCTAAGACGACAAAGGGAGGACGTCCCTGGCGGGAGCGACCTCCCGCTTGGGGTGAGTCAGGCGGCGGTTTCCGCCTGAGAGTGAAGGGTGTCTTCGGGAGACACCGGTATGTGAATCGATTTCCGTGCGAGGTTCGGATTGAACCCCAGTGCAGTGCAGCAGTCGACGAACGACAAAGCCCCATCCACTTTGCTGTTGATCCAGGCTTTGGCATCCGGATCGCCGGATTCGGCGTCCAGAACCGCTTGGCGAAGCAATGCTTTATGGGGTAGCTCATCGGTGCCAAAGGCATCCTTGACCCATTTGTTCACCATCCTTCGCAAGATGGCCGGGTCTTGAGCGCCCAACAATTCCCCTTCGACGTCCCTGCAGAAAAGTTCACAGCAGGCTTCGAAGGAAAACGGTTCGTCAACATCACGCCGAATCCAGTCGAGGATTTCGGCCACGGCAGGCGACTTCTTGGAACACAAGGCTTTGACTTGCTCAAGGCTTTCCCACAGCAAGGTCGAATGCATTTCGACCAGTGATGAGTGATCCCAAACAAAATCATTGCCATCGGTTTCCGGCAAAGCGTGAGCACGACGTTTGATCTTCCTCGGAGTAGCCCGCACTTGCATGCGCAATTTGTACTGCAGGCCCTTGATGTAGGGACCCTTGCGCTTTTTCCGGCGCGGCCGGCGGAACTTCTTGTGGAAATCATCGAACAGGTCCTGCTGGACCTCGATCTTGGGGGCTTCGGGACACCGTTGCCCGTCGCGCTCGGAGGCGCGAGATGCGGTAGTAGTCATGAGAGTTCCTCTGGTTGTGAAAGCCGAGAGGAACCCCGTGCCCGGGATGTCCATCCCGGCAGGGTGGTGTAGCGCTGACTGTGACCCTCAGCGTGGGCTTTACCTGCTTGGCAGGTGAAATCAGGTCGCGCCCCAGAGGATGGACGTCGACAAGACCTTTATACCGTCTGTGCCGCTGCGTTGCAAGCCTTTCTCAAGACAGAAAAAAACCCACGTCAGACATGCTGTCGTGGGTTTTGGTGTGAATGAAGCGTTTAGCTCTGGTGTTGGCTTTGCCTGGCTTTCTCGCGATCTTGCCGTTGGACCTTCTTGGTGTAGAAACCAAACCAAGCCAATAGCCCTGGTATCAGGATAATGGCCAGAAAGAACGGGATGTTGGCAATGAACTCATTCATGATCATCGTCTCCCTTGTCCTGGAGCAGGATGCTTACGCCAAGCATGATAGCACACACCACCAGTAGCCCGGCGGCCTTACCGATGGCCCACCACGATGGCGAGCCATTATTCGGGAAAATCAGCGCCACCGCTGCCACGCCGGCCGCACCACTGAAAAAGTGGCACAACTTGGCTTCTGCTGGCAACGCGTACGGCGAATGCGCGATTCGCCGAAGCCACCGAGCAACGCTACGGAACATCTTCATAGGAAACCTCCTTGAGTCGTGCCCTTCTGACGTGAAGGGTTCACGCCCCAAGGAAGGTCCTGTCCCCCCATGGGATAGGCTCCCTTGGGGGACTTGGGTGTCGACCGGTCGGTCGAGATTTGTTGCGCTATCCGTCAGCCGGATGATGCGCGGTGTTCAAGATGCGTGTGGCCAGGTTACCCGCCCATCACGCGTTCAAGTGCCTTGATGACGGCATCACGGCGGTCAATTTTCGCAGGAGCACAAGCGCCGCTTTGAGTGTCCACCTCATCGCGCCTGAGCTTCCACAACACATTGCCACTTGCGTGCAGCAGTTCATCCAGGAAGGCGCTCGCTTGTCTCAGGCTCTCGCAGACGGCGTGTTCATCGCCATCATCTTCCAGTGTCTTGATCACCATTTTCAGTTTCAATGATGGAGAATCCATCATGACCTCCTTGGGTTGAGCCTCTTCCTTGCGTACCATCACCGGTTCCACGAAGGAGTCGTTGATGGTTCAGGCAGAACAAGGCGAAGTGCAGTTGTCCCCAGGGGAACAACAAGTCCTTGCGCGATTGCTGAGTTGCGATATTCCGCAAACCCTTCAGCCGCAGACGCTCCAGGCGTACTACAAGACCTGCTGTTCCCTCTGGGAAGATCGAGGGGACGAAGGCGCTCTGGTACTGGCTTTTGTCCGAACGATGGTCACGGACAGTGTCGCCTTGGTCAGTGGCGCGTGGCCAACGGACCTTTGACCTGCTGCTCGGCCATCTCCTTGAGTTCCGGGAAGCGTTGAGCCATACGCTTGTCTCCCTCGAATACGCGGACCATCCGACGAGCACAGAAATGATCCGTTTTGATCGCGTCGATGAGCATGGCCACCCCTTCTCGTTGTTGTGCATCATCGCCCATGATGACTTGGCCGAGAATGTAGAGAAGGCGAGCCCCCATGCGACGATCTTCCAGAAGATCTGCCTGTCGGTTGCGCTGTGTTGCATTCATGGTGTGTCTCCTTGGACGCGCCATGCCCTTACGGGAACATGGCCCGTCCGGGTGGTGTGATGGCGAACACGTCGCCATGAGTGAAGTGAGCCGAAGCTCGTTTGATGGAATGGGCCGATCAACCGGTCTTTCGCATGTGCCTGTCATACAGGTTGTCGATGCCCAGGCTGCTCGTGATCTTTGCGTGATGGATCCCGTTGCCTGTTCCGGCAAGCGCGACAACATCACAAACATCCATGTGATCGAACACGTAGTAGGTGGTCTTCAGGCGCTGTGAAACTGCAAAACGTCCTGATGACCTATGGGTGGAACCAGAATGTCCCCATCGAGCAAAAGTGCATTGGCTCGCGGTACTTCAACGTGGTCCGCATGAACGCGTTCCCAGGCCGCCATGACTTCGGCGTGCCACAAGGCTTTCTCTTGCGGGGTCCCGCTGTAGAGCGGCACTCGCTCCCGGTACAAAGCCTCGCTCAGTTCCGCCAAGCCGTCAGGTTCCCTTGCAGAAACGTTGGCAAAATGGAGGAACTTGGCTCGGTCAATAAAAGCCAGGTGATTCAAGGCGAAGCGCCGGCACTGCCGGTCATGCTCGAACAGGTATTCGGGTCCAGAAAGCGATTCATCGATGTAACCAACGGCCCAATCGTACGCATCGCTCAGCGTCATCCGTTGCAGGGAGCCGTCAAAGGTCCAGGCATCCCAGATGACAACGGTCTCTTCAGGTTTCATGGTCATGCTCCAGGCGGGAAGGGACCATGCCCATCAGGGAGTGGTCCCAGATGGGTAAGGCATGGCAACGCCATGCGGTAGGTTGTTCCCCAAGAAGGGAGGTAGTACATGCCGACTGTGACCCTCGGCGTGGGCTTTACCTGCTGGGCAGGTAGAAAACATCTCCCGTGTGCGCGCTTGATCACCGCGCAGGCGGCAGACGTCTTTCAAAAAATGGGGCGGTGCCCCGTGAGTTCCTTTCGGAATCCTCACGGAACACCCGCACCCGATAAACCAAGCATTCGGCCTCGCGTTCTACGAGCAGTGCGAATAGCCACACACTTGGCAGGTGGAACATCCGCCATCCATACGGACGGCATAGGCACCACACTCTTCACAGGCCAGCCCTTTCGGAGCGGTTACCTGTCCTGTTTTCGCGTCCTCGACAGGCAACGCGATGACTCCGGAACTTTGCTCCGTCTTGCCAAGCCCCAGGGCCTGAAGACGATGCAAAAGCAGAGATGCCATGTACGCCACGGTTGAGGGGTACCAGGATCGTTTCTCCGATCCAGGAACCTGTGCCATGAACGCTCCACGCGGCTCCTCCACGTCCAGCAGCTGCTTGAGCTTACGAATACCCCAGTCGGGTTCCACTACGCGAAGATCGTAGGAAAGGACTTTGCACAAGCCATCAAGCGAGGCCGGGTATTGACCCGAAAGCCAGATGCTGAAAGGCCTGCGCTGGCCATTGGGCAGCGTGACTTCCTTCAGAAACAGTGGAAAGTCATCACCCGTAGCCGGGTTGGTCACATCCCAGAAGATCGCCTCAGCTCCCTCGGTAGTGGTTTTAGGTTCCTTGCGGCTCATCAATGCATCGAGCAATGGGGTATCGCCATCTTCATTGAAGACGTCGAGTTCCTGGCACCGCCACGAAATCAACCGCGCAAAGGCAGCTACTTCGCTGTGCATCCGGTAGGTATTGCCGTCCGGAAACTCCATGGCAAATGGCTCATGCTTGACCTTGGCCAGGCTGTCCAGCTTGACCTTCAGGAATCCCCGATCGCGCGAACGCATGTCCATGGAAAGCGACTTGGCGATCGCCGACAGACCACGAGGGGCTTCGCCCAGTACCCAGGCTTCGAACGGTTCGGCATGACCGTTCTTGACGTGGCTGACAGCCACGCAGAACTTGTACCGGGGTCCGTTGACCTGGTAGATGCGAGCGTCATTGCCATCGGGCAATTGCGGCCGACCGGCCCAGCGTAGCGACGCCACGGTAGGCGTAGGCACTTCACTGATCCGGATCCGACGATCGGCATCATCGATGTACCTCTGATCAGATACATCCTGATGAGGTTTGACTACTTGATAACCCGTAATGGGGGAGGTGATTTTCGTCACCATGATCAAACTCCTTGGGGCCAGAAGGCCCCATGTGGTAAGTGAATCAACGCGCGTATGTACCTTCTTTCAAGGCATCGAACAGGTTGGCGGCGGTATGCACCTCGCCTTCGTATTCGATCTCCTCGTTGCCAGCGGCCGTCACCTCGCTCCCGTCTTCCAGGGTAAAGACGTACTGGGTGTTGGCGAGTTCATCGTCGCGAACCAGTACTCCCTGAAATGCTTCGGGATTAAAGCGGAAGGTCGTGCACCCCTTGAGCCCTTTTTCAGCGGCATACAGGTAGATGTCCTTGAAATCCTCGAAAGGGATCTCCGTGGCGACGTTGATCGTCTTGGAGATCGACGAATCCACCCAATACTGGGCGGCCGCCTGGACATCGACATGCGCCGTCGGACTGATGGTGTCAGCAGACACAAAGACGGCAGGAAGTGCGTTGGCTTCCTCGGTCGCGTTCGGACTTGCATCCGGGTTGACCAAGGCTCGGTAGGCCAAAAGCTCGAAGCTGGTGACGTCCACCTTCTCCTTCGTTTTGCGACCCTCTCGGATCACGTTGCGGGAATACAGGTGAGCGAAGCTCGGCTCAATGCCATTACTTGCGTTGTTGCCCAAGGACAGGGCGATAGTGCCCGTCGGGGCAATGGAGGTGTGATGGGTAAACCTCGCACCGGTGTCGGCCAATTGCTGGACCAGTTCCGGCTCGATCTCGGCGATCCGCCGCATGTAGCGACTGTACTTGGCATGCAAGACCCTGTTGGGCACTTCATCCCCTACCTTGAACCCATCCGTTGCAAGCGCCGGCTGCTGACGAAGCAATTCGGACGTGATGACGGTGGATTCGGTGAGAATCGGTGCAGGGCCTTTCAGCTGAGCGAGGTGGAGCGCTTCCTTCCAGCCTTCCACAGCCATGGTCTTGGCGACCTTGTCCGTGAACTCAAGGCTTTCAGGAGAGCCATATTCCATGCCCAACATGACCATGGCAGAACCAATGCCGAGAAAGCCCATGCCATGGCGGCGCTTGGACAGGATTTCCTGACGCTGACCTTCCAGTGGCAAGCCATTGATCTCCACGACGTTGTCGAGCATGCGCGTGAAGATGGCAACGACCAGGGCAAAGTTGTCCCAATCGAATTGGGCTCGGTCGGTAAATGGATCGACCACGAACTTGGTCAGATTGACCGACCCCAAATTGCAGGCCCCATAGGGGGGCAAAGGTTGTTCACCACCGTCTGTTACTTTCAGCCTTTCGGCCTACGGACCGGCTGTTGCCGGCGGGGATGGATTTCGCCATCCCTCTTTCCTTTCTCGTGCGTCGCACGGCGTTATGGGAAAGTCCAGACTGTCGCATCAGGGAAACCCCTGCCCTCTCACTCAGTCGTTCACCGTGGAGCTTTGCTCCTTCGGCCCTGTCGCCCACGCCTGGGCTTCCAAGTCAATCAGAGAAGGTTTTCCATGCCGTTGGCATGGCCGCGTTGCAACGGATTGGTGGCTCGTATGGTTTCGCAAAACCAGTTGTTGTTGGTGTCATTGACACTGTCGATCAGGATGAAACCCGGTTCGGCATAGTCGTAGGTCGATTGCATAATCTTGTCCCACAAGGCCCTCGCACGAATGCGTTTGTAGACCTTGCAAGCCACCATGCCATCGTCCCTGACCGTGTAGCCTTCCTCGTGGTTTTCCCATTCCCGCCAGAGCACCTGTTCTGGGTCTGACAACTTCAGGGAATCCTTTTCACCGGGAAGCACCGGAAACACCAGTGGCCACGATGCATCTTCCTTCACAGCACGAATGAAATCGTGCGAGATCAGCAGGGACAGATTGAACTGCCGAAGACGACCGTTTTCACGTTTGGCCTCGATGAAGGCTTCCACGTCCGGGTGCTGGACATCAAAGGTGCCCATCTGGGCGCCTCGACGACCGCCGGCACTGGCTACGGTGTTGCAGATCCGATCGAAAATGTCCATGAAGGACAAAGGACCGGAGGTCGAAGCACCGGCACCAGCTACCATCGCGCCCATCGGACGCAGGGTGGAATAGCAGTAACCGATACCGCATCCCGACTTGAGTGTCATACCCGCTTCCAGCGCACGTTCCAAAATTCCCTGCATCGAATCGGGTATGGTTCCCGACACCGTACAGTTGATGGTGCTGGTTTTGGGCTTGTAGTGTTCCGCACCCGCATTGGCCATGATTCGACCGGCCGGTGTGGCACCATGCTCCATCGCCCAGAGGAACGCTTGTTCCTGTGCTTCCTGGTCTTCAGGAGCTTCGACACTTGCCAGCGCTTTGGCCACCCGTTGGTACGTTGCCGTAACACTCGCATCCACGGGCTGACCTTGCTGGTCCTTCAAACGGTATTTCTTGTCCCAGATGTCCTGGGAGGCCGGTTGCAATGAAAGCGCGGCCACGTTGATTTTCTTGTCCATGATGGACTCCTTGAAATGACCCAGAACACCAGGGCCTTCTCAAGGTACCCGCACGGGCATCTTGAGAAGACCCCGGTTGGGTCGTGTGTGAAGCCTGATGAGACCAGGAAGGCCACTAGGGCGCCTCCAGGTCTCACCAGGTCAAGAACGGATCAGTTGGCGTGAGCCGGATCCATCGTGTGCTTGTGAACGCCAAGGCGTTCGGCATCGCACTGTGCCTCCAGCTCATCACTCCAGGCATGCGATGCACCGGCAATGAAGGCCTGTACTTCCCGTTCGCGAGAAGCGTTTTGGATCAAGCTGTCTTGATCCAGGGTGGAAAATGCACTTTCGTAATGCATGATGATCTCCTCTCCGCTAAAGCGGAATCGTGGTTGTTCTCCAGGACGTACGCCTGGAGGGGTGGTAAAGGTTTACTGAAGCGTGGTGGAACCCGGGAGACCAAAAAGATCCCCTTGGCCGTCCATGTCCTGGTGGAGCATGGCGACATCCCAAGCCGACATGGAGTCGTCAATGACTCCTTCGGCACCTTGCGCTTCCATCTGATCCTGTACCTCAGGAGGCAGAATCAGAGACCCATGCTCATCTCGCTTCGCGCGAACCAAGAACCGGCTACGCTTCAGGAGGACAAGCTCCCCATGATCTCGATCGAGCTTGTCCAACAATTCGATGGACGAAGACACCTTTCGAGTCGGCGGGGGAATCTCATCAACCCAAGTTTTAGGCGGATGGGAAATGCTCGATTCGACCGATTCTTTCTTGGCCTTTCGAGTTGCCTTGGTGTTGCGAGTCTTGCGAGGAGGGTCGACGATCCACGGATCTTCTTCCACCGTGGAAACAGTGATGGCTTGAGCCGCCTTCAACGTTTCGATTTCCTCTTTGAGCTTTTGAATTTGGGCGGTAGCTTCAGCTGAAACTTCGCCCTGTTTACTGGCACGATCTTCGTTGATCAAGTCCTTGCGTTCATCCTCATATGATGAGGAATTGCTATGCATCTTGGCCTTTAACTCGCCCGCATTGAACGCAACGATTAGGAGCGCGAGCAATACGAAGAATCCAACTGCAAACATGATTGCCTCCAGAAAAAGAGGCGCACACAGCAACCCCATGGGGGTCTGTGGACGCCCCAAAGGGTGAATCCGGCGTATGCCGGTAAGGGATGCCTTCCCGGACGGGAAGGAGAACGTATGCCACCTGACGGTGGGTGAGGACTTTAAGCTGCCCTCTGAGCGTACGGTTGATCAACGATCAACCAAAAACCGGTGCTGCGAAATTCAACAGCATCTTGAATCTATAGCGCCAGTGCCCTGCCTGTCAAGGATGTTTCGGGCCTTCCACAGTTCATAGGCCACGGGCTCTATGGCAACGTCAGATCACTCGCCCGCCTTCGCACGAATGGCCGCGTACACGTTACCTGTCAGTTCTTTACGGAAGTGATCCCATTCGGTGTCAGCATCGACTTCAAGTAGGTCATGGATGTTTCCCAGTCGGCGCATGCGATGGTGTGTAACGGATTTGCTTGCCATGTAGTCCGGATGGTCCTTCATGCCCATAACTTCTACGATGAGGCGTTCTCCATGCTCGGGTTGCAGGATCACGTCCGGGCGACATGGCTCATCATCGACCATGGCATCGAATAGCGGCTTCCAGAGCGTAACGGCTACGGGATTCTTGGGTTTGTCGCGCCAGTACACCACCTGCTCAAGCAGCCGTTTGAGGTAGTACCGTTCAAGCCGGCTATCCACCGGGATGGGAACCCCTCGGCTTACGGCAGGATGCATGTAGGTTTCCACCGCCTCCGAGAACCTCGTACCATGTTTTATTGAAAACCGCACAAGGCTCCAATAAGGCCCTTGCGTCCCATCTTCTACCCCGAACATGCGCGGGCGGCTTCCCAGCTTGAGCTTGGCCTCTTTACCCGCGCTCTGGTAATACAGGTGGTCTCCCTCTACACGATCAGCCATCACCAAGAGATACCGCGTAGCGGTCTGACGGGGTTTCAGCGCAGCTCTGGCTCGTCCAAGGTCTCGATAAAGCAGACGTGGGACAAGACACACCGTTTCTCCCAGTGCCATGCCATCGGCCGTTATTTCATTGCCAAGTGCCTCGAGTCGCTGATACGCCGCCGCCTTGCTGAGTCGTAAAATCACTTTCCGGCTTTCGTCCTTTCCGTAGGTTACCTTCTCGATGCTTTCGGGACGGACTGTATCTAGCCCTGCTTCCTGTAGCAGTGTCATCATGAGTCTGCCCAGTTTGGGCATACGCTTCCCGTGCCGCGTGGCAACTCGCTCACTCTCATCCCCTCCCCTTTGCACCAAGTCGACATCTCGCCGAGGCTTGCCGCCGATATGCCAAGGTTTCGCCATGGGCGTGTTGGCATGTGCGACACCTTGTTCCCTTTCCTCACGAGGTGTTTGCACCTCAAACTTGCCACGGGAAAAGGGACACCCCTGGCGATGACTAGCTCGCCCGGTCGCCCGCACCAGGGACACCGTGTGCTTGGTTCGTCGCGGGAAAAGAATCGGAGGATTATTCAACTCCTGTGTGCAACCACAGGCGAGCCAGTACCGATGATCAGCCAGGTCTCGAACGGAGACCGCGGCGGCGATCGCCTGGCCGCGGGCAGCCTGTTCGCGGAATACCGCCTCCAGTGCTTTGACAGCCCTTTCATCCAAAGGTCTGACAATCCGATTCCTGTCATGGATATACAGTTGGTGGTGCATTTGCGGGCCTCCCTGACCTTTCAAGGTGTTTCCTCAAATGGCTTTACTCCAAGAACACCATCATGTTGATGTCCTTGAGAAAAGCCACTCAAAATGAGTGGCTGGTACAATCCTGAAACCAGGCGTACCGAAGGTTCAAGCCGCGACGGCACCAGTCGTTTCAACTTGCGCTTGACCAGTTTGCGGCTGCGGTTTTTTGGAATGCGAATGATAAGCATTCCGCTTCTTCAGGCCCTCCGTTTGGCCGTATATACATAAAGAAGCAAAATCGCACATGGCACATGGAGAATTGTACGCATCCAGAGGACGTTTTGGAAAACGACCCCGACGAATGTCCTCGGCAATCCACAAACGGGATTCCACGTAGGCGTCGAGTTCTTCCTTGGTCCGTGGTCGAACTTGATGCGGTTCAGCCATGACGGGACCCGTACCCCGTGAGGATTTGGGAACCGCTTTCTTGATGGCTTGATAGAACATCAGTCCGTCAATGTGGTCAATTCCCAGTTCCTCTTTGTGCGCCTCCACGACAAGTTGTTGGCCAGTCAATTGGCCTGCGGTTTCGTGGAAGTCTTCCGGTGCCTCGTTGCTGGCCGTCTTGTTGTCCACAATGACCACCTCAAATTGAGGCGTAATCAAGATGGTGTCCAAGATGGCCGTGTAGTACACGTTTCCCGGCAGCTTCACCCGCAGCTTGCGCTGCACGATCGGCTTACCTTCCGGGTCCAGTGCTGCCACATAACCTCGCTTCAAGTAGTCCTCCTTGTAGCGTGCCACCAGCAGCTTGCCGCTGGCCAGCACCGCGTCCATGTCGGGAAATCGCGAGTTGTAGGCTACCGCATGCTCTTCGTCGAATTGGCGGAAGTACGCCTCAAAGATCGCCGGCATGTCCACCTCATCACCATGACCCAAGGCATGCGCAACGATAAAGGCAGACATCGCTTCATCGGCTGCACCGCCATAGCCAAAGTTGAGGCTGGTCGCTTCGGCAGTCCACCGTTCCTGATACATCAAACGGTACTGCTCCGGACACACCTCGTAACGGGTGCTTGCCGAGTGGGAAAGATACACGGGACGTTGCATGTCCATCACGCATCACCTCCCAACACGACCTTCTGTCCGGCTTTGGTCTGGAGTAGGGCTTTGTAGACCGTCCGCAGTTCCTCCGGCGTATTGAAGGCTGGCAGCTCCACTCCCAACAATTTCGCCCGTGCTTTCGCCTGACGAACCATGTTGGGATTGAGACCCTTTACATCGGCCTTCGCACTTGCCTTTGCCTTGGTTTTTGCCTTTGGTGTGGGCGTTTCATGCGTATTGCCGGAATCGTTGGGCTCTGGCGCTTTGGGTTCAGACTTCGCGTCGCCTTTGCCCTTGGTCTCCGGGTGCTTACCCTTTGATCCGGAAGGTGCCGGTGTAGTGGTAGCACTGTCGGTCGCTTCCGTTGCAGAAGCGGTGGTTGGCGTTGCATCGGTAGACGATGGTTGCCGTGAGGTACTGGCGACCGGGATCACCGTCGGTGTCGCCTTGGGATCGGATTGGCCCTCCAGTTGCCGAATGGCTTCTTCGACATCCATGGTTGGCAACGACAGCCCGATAGCATCGTACAGAGCGCCTCGTGCCACCGTTTGACCGGTTTGCCAAGCTGCCGCCCCATTGATGACACGGAGAACCGTCGCCTCTGCCACAGCTTTCCCATCAGGGCTTACCAGTCGAGCCGTGAATTCCACGGTGGGCTGGATGGCGCTGACATATTGGCCGGCATCGTTGCGAACCGGAGTATTGGGATCGGGAATGTCAAACCCACCTGGTTCATGGTGGACTTGCACACTCCAACCCTCTGTGGGAGGGAAGTATTCCAGGACATGCCGTGTCCTGTGATGGATTCCCCAGATCTTGATCGGGTTGCCATCATCATCGAGCACCGGTATGCCTTCGTGCTTCAGATCCCGGACTTCGTGTTCAGGAACGTTGAGGCCTTTGAAAGGCCCTGATTGAATCGTGCACATGATGCCTCCTATTGCGCCATGAAGACGCGTGTGATGTCCCCTGACGGGGTGAAATGGGGCTTATTACCAATCGCATGCGGCCTTGAGCT